>JASLIE010000185.1 GCA_030152985.1 Bacillaceae bacterium | reverse complement strand
CTTGTAACCAAAGTATGGCACGTGAATGTAAATTAGACGTGTAAATCACATAAAGTATAGGTTAATTTATAAAATTACTGCAACTTACAATCTACAGTTTGCAACTCATGCTTTACCGTCTATTCATCTCTTAAAAAATGGCGTATAGTAAATTTGAGTCAGAAAGGGGACAGTCAGATGAAGTGGAAAATCGACCTGGATTCACGTCATAAGGAAACACATATAACAATTCATACGGATGCAGTCACAGACGAAATCAGCCAGCTTACAACACTTCTTGATCAATTCAATCAAACAATTCGTGTGATTAAAGCATCAACAGAACTTAGAATCGAAATTAAAGACATCGTCTACGTCGAATACCTTGAACGTATGGTTTTTCTTTATACAGAAGATGACATGTATGAATTAAACCAAGCGCTTTACGAAGTCCGGGCGCATTTGAAGCAATTTAATTTTATTCAAATTAATAAACAAACACTCATTAATCCCCGTTATATAAAATCGGTGAAAGCCCTTTTAAATAGCCGCTTCGAACTTCTAATGGTAAGTGGTGAAAAATTGATTGTCACACGACGCTATCAATCACAATTTAAAAAATTGTTCGAAAAAGGAGGACTTTACGATGCGTAATTGGTTTATTTTATTCACCACTACTTTCACAGTAACAACACTTACAATTGTTTTAGCAACTTGGCTTTACCCGAACTTTATCGTTAGCTTCAACAGTGATTATATCGTTATGTTAGCTATTTCGAGTGCCATCCTTTCAAGTGTTATTTTGTTACTTGAACGCCTGTCTCTTCAAAATAAATTTCTAATAATTGCAACTGATTTGATTTCTATTTTCACAATTGTATTTACAACTGGACTGGCTATGCGATTTTATAGATTTGAATGGCCCTTATTTTTATTTATTTTACTCTTAGTTATTCTTATTTATATCATTATTTCACTGATTTATTTATCTATTTTAAAAAAGGAAGCAGATGAGATGAATCGAAAACTCACTACTTGGAGGAATAAAAATGTTAAGCGTAACAAATCTGAGTAAACAGTTCAACCAAGTAAGGGCTGTTAAAAACATCAGCTTTCATGTGAAGAAAGGTGAATTGTTTTCTTTTTTAGGAACAAATGGCGCAGGAAAGTCAACGGTGATTTCTATGATTATTCAATTACTCAAACCAGATACAGGTCAGATTCATTTAGCTAAAGGTGCACGCCTAGGTGTTGTTTTTCAATCCCACAGACTTGACAAGGCCCTTACACTTGAAGAAAATTTGCTTTTACGCGCGAGGCTCTATCGAATTGATCATCAAACAGCAAAAAAACGACTCGATTATCTATTCAACTTGCTCGGTCTCTCACATAAAAGACAGACACTTTATGGTGTGTGTTCAGGTGGTGAGAAAAGAAAAGCCGATATTATTCGTGCCTTATTAAATCAACCTACTTTCTTGATATTAGATGAACCTACAACAGGACTTGATGCCGAATCACGTCAAGAAATTTGGATATTTTTACATTATTTAAAAGAAACGACAAACTTGACACTTTTTTTAACGACACATTATATAGAAGAAGCAGAAGACTCTGACTATATACTCATTATGCACCAAGGTAAAGTAATTACTAAAGGAACACCATACGACTTAAAAAAAAATTACGCAAAAGCAAGCTTGAAACTTGAAGCTAAGGACAAAGAAAGGCTAAAACAACACTTAAGAACTAAAACAGACTTAAGATTTGAAATAAATCATCAAACTTTTTTAATTTATTTACAAACAAGTAAAGAAGCAATTACACTGCTTCATTCTATTCAAGATTTGATTAGTGCATTCACTTTAAACGAAGGACGACTCGAAGACGTTTTTTTAAACGTGACAAAGCAAGAGGAAGAAAAGGGGGCTCAGTGATGTTAACTTTAAGTTGGCGTCATACACGCTTGTTTTTTAAAGATAAGGCGAGTGTTTTTTTCTCTTTTTTATCTGTTTTTATCGTGATCATCCTGTATCTCCTCTTCTTATCCGATAATCTTGCCAGTTCACTACCTGATTTTCCTGCTAGAATGCAATTTGTTTTTTTATGGATGTTCTCTGGCATTATTGCTGTTACAACTGCAACAACTTCCTTAGGTGCTCTGGGTAAATTTACCGAAGATAAAGTGAATTTAGTCCAAGAGGATTTTTTAATGGCGCCAATTACAACTAAGCAACTTGCTTATTCCTATATTTATTACGCTCTAGGCATCGCCCTCTTCTTCACCTTGATTTTAACTCTTTTTGGTTACTTCTATACTTTTTATACTTTTGACTATTCTTTTAAATTAACCGGTAAATTAATTGGTTTAATTTTCCTAGCAAGCTTACTTCACACGCTTATTTTTTATTTAATTGTCACACACATCAAAAGTTTAAGTGCATTTAGTGGACTCGCTACAATCGTAGGTACATTGATTGGGTTTTTAGCTGGCATCTATATTCCTATCGGGCTTCTGCCAGCTTATTTACAAAAAATCATGATCTTAATTCCGACTACACATATTAACCTCCTATTAAAGGACACCTTGATGGTCGATCTTCTTGTGGACATAAAAAGCAACTTAAAACCTGAACATTATACAGAGCTTGTAACTGGTCTCGGCATCCGGTTTGATTGGAATTCGAGTCTTTTACCCCTTAGCTACTCCTGGACCTATTTATTCGCTACTGTCAGTGTACTAATTTTTATACTTTACCTGAGGCACCTTAAATAATTTGACATGACTTCCTAACAAGAGATATAAAGCTTAAGAAATCATTTAAAACCTTAAAACGCATGAAAGCAAAACTTTCCATTTTGCTTTCATGCGTTTATTTTTATTTATTCTTAGCTTAGCTTTAATAATCAAGGACTTTCTTAAACTTATGCTTTACTGGCTGGACTT
>JASLIE010000165.1 GCA_030152985.1 Bacillaceae bacterium | reverse complement strand
CGATATGTCTTACCCTTTAAGTTAAATGTAAATTCAACACTGGTATATAAATCGTCATCTGCAAATTGACTTCTTAAAAGACTGACATCCTCACGATCCTCACCACTTGCAGATCCATAAAGTGCAAAACTAATTGCATCAAAAATAGTTGTTTTTCCTGATCCCGTTTTTCCTGAGATAACAAATAAATTTATGTCATCAAGCTCAGTAAAGTCGATCAATTCTTCATTTTTATAAGGACCAAAGGCTTGTAGTTTTAATTTAAGCGGACGCATTTACTGCTTCACCTCTTCATTTTCATTCAATACTTTCAAAATTAGCTCTTCGATTAACTGCTTTTCTTCTAGATTTAACTTTCTTCCCTTTACTTCTTCATAGAATAACTCATACTTTTCAAGCGGACTCAACTCTTCTTTAATCCTTTTTACCTTCTCTTGATTGAGTAATTCAGCTTTAGTCATCCGAGTTAAATGTAGGGCATTTGGATAAATTGACCGCACTTTTTCCATCGGCGACAAGACCGGTAGATCATCTAATAAATGAATAAAGACATAATCATCACTCGTTTGATGTTTTAATATTTCTTTCATTTTACCTTCAACACGATAGAGGTCGCGTATTGGATGAAGTTCTTTCTTTTTGACCCTGACTTCTCCTTGACTATTTAAATCAATTTGAAGAAATCCCTTCTTATGGTTTTCTTCAGACAAAGAATATTTAAGGAGTGATCCACTGTAGCGAATCCTTTCATTTTGCACAAAATGACTACGATGTAAATGACCTAAAGCAGTGTAATTGAAGGAATTAAAATGTTTTGCTTTAACATGCTCAGCCCCTCCAATTGCAAGTGGACGTTCTGATTCACTTGTATTTTCAAGCGCCTCGCCATGTGGTGTAACAAAAGCATGACCGATAAAAACATTGCGCACATTTGGATTCATTTTAACTTCTATTTCATCAACAATCTTTTTCATAGCTTCATCGTGGGTTTTAATCGATTCATCTTCAAATAAATGAGCGACCGTACTTGGATCAACATAAGGTATTAAATAAAAATGAACCTCCCCTGAATCATCAGTTAAGACCACAGGCTCTAGCTCTTTTTGTAAATGACCGACGAGATAGAGGCCATTTTCTCTCATTAATCCTGAACCAAAATCAAGTCGACTTGGACTGTCATGATTGCCAGCAATCGCAAGGACAGGTATCTTTAAATCTATAATAATTTTATTTAAGGTTTCATTTAATAAATTAATTGCCTCTGTTGGTGGTACTGCCCGGTCATATATATCACCGGCAATAATGACACAATCGGGTTGTTCTTTTTTGATCTCATTTAAAAACTTATCTAATACATAAGCCTGATCCTCAGTCATATGGACACCTTGAACAAGCTTTCCTAAATGCCAATCAGCTGTATGAAATATTTTCATATTCTATTTCCTTTCTTTTTGCTATACTTAAATTAATTATACCGACAAATTCTAACCAATGAAAGGACGCTGATTCACATGTATACCGTCAGCTTCAAAAAAGATGATCGAGTCATCAAAGAAACAAGAATAAAAGAGCATCATTCTATACTTAGAGCAGCTAAGCAAGCACATATCCCACTTCAACATCGTTGTGGGGGTAAGGCGCAATGTACGACTTGTAAAGTAATCGTTGAGGAGAGTTCAAGTCTTGTCCCAGCAAGTCAGCTTGAGGCCCGCTTACTCGGATCTGCTTTAAAAGAGAATTATCGCCTCGCCTGCCAAACACGTTTACTTGCAGACACAACAGTATTCTTACCAAAAGATCCCTATAAAGAACGAATCAAACAATTAATCCAAGCTCAAAAAGAGAATGATTCCTTTTTCTCATAAAAAAACCATCCAATTGGATGGTTTTTTTACTTCGCTTCCTGTGCCTCTAACTCGAGAGCTCTTGGAACAGACAATTTAAAGGCGACCCAAACAGCTAAGAGTGCAGCAACTACTTTACCAGCGATAATTGGTAAAATTAAATTTGGTTGGAAATTTGCTGTAAATGATAAATGATCTCCTAAAACAGCTGCGATACTAACTGCAAAAGCAATATTTATGACCTTATCTTTTGCTGGCATATCTTTAACCATACGGAACATAGCCAGTGTGTTAGCTACAGATGCAACAAGTCCTGCACTTCCGATACTTTGCATGCCAAGCAGTGAGGCTAGCTTTTCTAGTGGCTTAGTAAAGTATTTTCTGAAAAGATAAATCATCGGAAATGAACCGGCAAGCATTAAACCTATATAACCAGCTACCTCAAGCGCCCTAAAAATATCTTCATCATCCGCTATAATCGGATCAAAACCCCATCCACCAAAAACAAGCGTAAAAAAACCTGTAAAATACTCGACAATTGAAAAGACCAGAACTGCTTTAATTAAAATATCTAATGTTTTTCCAAATGCTAAAAAAAGCTTAATCATCATATCTGGATACTTCCGTAAACCAACTGCCATTAAAACAACCATAATGATTAAAGGAATTAAACTAATTAATAAATTCGAAAAACTAATCGTCAATTCATAGAGTGATGGACCACTTGTTGTTATTGTTTCTCTCACTGCAACATTAGAAAAAATAATTAAACTCACCGTAGTGAAGACACCAATTGGAATAGTTAAAATTCCTGCCATCACACCAAGAGCCATATACTGATAGTCACTTTTATTAATAAGGGCAAGACCTACTGGAATTAAAAATACTAAGGTAGGTCCTAAAAAATAACCAACAACCATTGCAATAATCCATCCTTCACGAGATTCTGAAAGTAAATCAGCTAACTGATACCCTCCCATATCAACAGCTAAAATTGACGTTGCAACAATCGCTGGATCGATACCTAATTTACTTGATAAGGGGCCGATAACGCTTGAAATAAACTTATCTAAATAAGGAATTGAGGCCATAATTCCTGCGGCGGGAACAAATATATGTCCAATAGCATAAAAACCTTCCATAAACTCTTTTCCTAGACCTGCTTCAGTATTTTTCATCGCCGCAAAAGCCCCTAAAACTGCTGAGATCATAATTATATAAATAATCACATTTCCAATTACTTCCACACTATCACACCTTTTTACTTTAGTAAGGTAAAGCAATAAAGTAATGATACAAAAAATACTTTATGATTGCAACTATTCCTGCTTATATGATAAATGTCATGTAAGCAACATGACAGCTGTGACTATAATAAATTTATTAATAAGGTATTGTTAAGTTAGGTATACAGGGAGGAATTATCATGAGAGAAAAACAAAAGTCACTTAAAAAAGCTATGCGTAGCTTTGAAAATTCAGAACTAAATCGTAGTTTTCTCCAACTTATTAACACATTAGTTCCACTTATTGTCTTATGGTTTTTAGCCTATAAATCAGTGTCAGTTTCAATCATCTTAAGCTTAATATTTTCAACAATTGCTGCAGGATTCGTTATTCGAACCTTTATTATTTTTCATGACTGCACACATTATTCTTTTTTTGAAAACAACAAATTAAATCGGTTTTTCGGTACGATTCTTGGTGTCCTTACTTTATTTCCATTTTCTAAATGGCAACGTGAACACTCTATCCACCACGCAACAAGTGGAAATATTGATAAACTAGGAACTGGTGATATTTGGGTTATGACCGTAGAAGAGTATGCACAAGCATCTAAATTTAAAAAGCTTACTTATCGCTTGTATAGAAATCCTTTTGTTCTGTTTATTTTAGGACCTTTCTATCTCTTCTTAGTAACAAATCGATTAAACAGAAAAGATGCTAAATTGAAAGAGCGTTTAAATACTTACTTTACCAATATTGCCATTGTCTTGCTTTATGGGTCACTGATTTATTTAATCGGTTTAGAAAGCTTTTTAATTGTTCAAGTTCCAATCATCTTTATTGCAGGCTCACTCGGAATTTGGTTATTTTATGTCCAACATCAATTTGAAGACTCATATTTTGAAGATGAATCAGACTGGAACTTTGTAAAAGCAGCTATTGACGGAAGTTCCTATTATAAGTTGCCTAAAGTACTTCAATGGATCACAGGTAATATCGGTTATCATCATGTACATCATCTCAGTCCCAAAGTACCTAACTATCATCTTGAAGCAGCACATGAACAAACTCCTTACTTACATGAAGCAACAACAATTACACTGACCTCAAGCTTAAAAGCAATTAAATTTAGATTATTTGATAGTGTTAATAAAAAATTTGTTACTTTTAAAGAAGCTAAACCATTAATTAGAGATATAATGAACAATAAATCAAATGAAAAACTTCAAACCGCAAGAAACTAAACCTTAGTTTCTTGTTTTTTTATAAATAACTAGGCTTTCTAACAATTTTAATTTAAACTAAGAAGAACATGACACGGAGGTTACTTATGAAAAAATGGTATGAAATTTTCCCTAAAAATACAGGTATCAGTATTTATATCTGGTTAATCTTTTGTACATTACCTTTTTACTTTCTTTTTAAGTCAACACCAACCCTTGATTTTTTAGTCACTACTTTAATTGTCATCTTGTTTTTTTCTACTTACCGAATTAAGTTTATCTCTCAAACATGGTTTATTT
>JASLIE010000163.1 GCA_030152985.1 Bacillaceae bacterium | reverse complement strand
CAATAAACCTTAATGGCCTGTGAGCTTTTTTCTCCTCAAATATCCAAGGAAACTCATCTGTTCCTTGTCTTTTTAAATCATTCAAGTGACGTTTAGCTGATAAAACATTTTTCTTACTTGCTTTAATACTTCCTTTAACTAGCTGATCAGCGTACCAGTTAGTTAAAAGAACAGATGAAGGCTTTTCTAGTATTGCTCCCTTTTCAATCTGTTCCTTCTTCCAGGTAATAAAATTAAAACTTTGCTTAACATCATTAGAAGTTGTCAAATTCATCATCTACAAATTGACCTTCATCTTTAGGGAGCAAGTTGAATAAAGCTGTATAGGCTGATGTATATCTATTTATCATAGTGTTGTAAGACTTCTGTGCGGGGTTTTCAACGTACATTTGTTGAGAACCTTGTTTAAATAAATAAGTCGGACCTTTCACCTTTATGTTGTTTTCTAATATCTGAAGCGTAATTGTCATGAAAGCTATTCGCTCTATTAACCTTTCGGCAAGCTGTTGTTTATCATCTTCTAGATTAACGAAAGTCTGTTTAAGGGTCTCAATTTCATCTTCAATCATTTCATCTTGTTTTTTTCTTGAAGGTTTTCTAGACATCTATACCCCCCCCTTATGTGAATTTTACCTTTTGTGTAAACGAAGGTGGCGGCTCGGTCGTGGTTAGAGGAGTATGAAAATTTAAATTAGAGGGGGGCTCAAATTGATACCCATCTACTTATATCTCTTTAATCTATGTGTTTATTTATCAGATATAAGTCCCCTTTAAATGATTTCATCATTTCCTTTAACCTCATACACTTTAATAACTTTATTTGTTTCTTCTTTCTCTTCCACTTCGTCTTCTCCCCTGTTAGGATGCAATCTCTCATGACATGTAGGACAGACACTCATCAAGTTGTCTATGTCTAATGCTCTAAGAGGATTGTCTTTCAAGTGTTCTATATGATGCACAGTGTTAGCTGGTGTTATGTCGTCACTCTCTAAACATAGTTGACACAAGTAGTTGTCACGCTTGAGTACAACCAACCTACACTTCTTCCAAGCCCATGACTTATAGAACGTTTTAGTCTGCTCGTTATTCATACCATTTCATATACCTTTACTTCACCAGGTAAAGTGTCAGGGTATCGCTCTTCAATGTATTGCTTCACCTTATCGTCTATTGAATCATCAAGCCCATACCTTATAAACGTTGTAGTTGGATAGTCTAGTGTATAGTTGATTGATCTAATATCACAGTCTAATATGTTTGCATAGTCTGTGCGTGTTAGGTTCATATAGGTTTGTCTAATGAACTTCAACTGTCTTGACTGTTCTTCAGTCAACGCTTCTGGTTTACTTATATGTTTAACTTTATTATTTGTTGTCGGCTCCATAGCCCAATCACTTATCAAATCGTTGTTATATAAATAAAGTTTTATAAGGTGATAACCTCGCCTATTAATTAATCTAATTCTTCTTTCGGGCATATTGTAAATAGAAGCTAAATCCTCTATTTCATAATCATGAAGCAGATACTTAGTAACGATATCCTTTTCTAGTTGACTACTTTCAAATAATGCTTCACAGACCAAGCTCTCTATATGCTTGGCTCCATAACTAAACGAACTATCAGATATAACGCTCGAAAGCGAATCTCCGTCATCGTTAATCGGGGTATCAATACTACTGTTAGAAAATCTTTCACGCTCTCTATTCTTTTTAAAGTATTCATCTATAATTACTTTTTTTATGTTTTTAAATAGTAGCGTGGCCAGCTTAACGTTACTTTTTTCATATTCATCTATTGCTAACATAAATCCTACATGTCCACACGATATTATTTCTTCCCAACTATCAAGGAAATGATATTTTTTAGCCATGTGTATAAACACACCTATATGCTTCTTATAAATCGAGGTTAATTCATCCACTTTACTCACACCCCCCTAAACCTTTCAAACCCCTCTCTTGACAACCTCTTAGTATCCTCATTTAAAAACTCATCAGGACCTAAAGGTTTGATAGTTGCCGCCTTCTCTGGTGGCCAATTTAAATTATCAACTCTGTTTATATAAGTTTTATATTTAATACCGTTTTCTTTAGCTTTTTTTATCCACCTTTCATCTGGTCTAGTGATACTGTTTCTAGAAACAACAGTTTTTTCTGCAGCATCTTTAGGTGTCCAACCTAACTTCATAACTCTAGAGTAATAAGTTTCTCGATTAATTCCTTTTTCTTTAGCTACTTTTAAATACTTGTTATATTCCGGGATATTTAAAAAGTCCGGCTTTTTCACTGGTTGTTTTATAGCATCAGATAATAACCAACCAAGTTTATATACTCTACTTTTGACTGTACCTGGACTTATTCCGTTTCTTTCTGCTTCTTCTAAATGATACTTAGTAATACTGTATAAATTATTTGGATCTTCGTATAATTGTCTATCCGTTATTTCTTTATATTCTGTCTGTAACCTTTGTGCTTCTTTCATTTTTTCCTTAACGCTCATTGGTGGTATTGTTGATGCTTCTTCAGGACTCCACAACATCTCATCTACTCTGTATGTGTATGTCACGTAAGAGATACCATTCTCTTTAGCTTTTTTTATGTACTCTCTATCTTTTCTTTTCTTTCGAGTAGGTGTTGTTGCTGCTCTTTCACAAGACCAACCTCTCCTTACTCTAGAACGATAAGTATATTTATTTATATTATTTTTAATCGCTACAGGTAGCCATTCATTATATTCACTCATTTTATTACTTCTCTCCATTGCGCGTCACCCCTTTTTAAAAACAAAAAAGACCCTATCGATCGGGTCTTTTAAGCTTTGCTTAAGCAAATGTGAAAGTATTCACACTCAACCTATTGAACTAGACGTATTTCAAGAATTTATGTCGTTAGCAACACTGTTACACTCTCTTTTTATAAAATAGGTGGATGAAACTTCACACAACTTAAGCTAAGGTAGCTACCTTTGTGTACATTGCGCACTGTACACACATCTATTATATATGTTTACGAGATTTTATTGAAAATCGTCAAGTGCGTCAAGTTTGTCAAGTTGATAAATACATTTCATAAGCAAGTGTCCTAACTGCCTTTTCTTTTATGTTATATACAGCTTGTTTACTAATCCCAAGTATAGTTCCTATTTGCCTTAATGACATCTGATCCATACAACCTTCTATCACAAAACGTTCTCTCTCATCAGATAGCTTTTTTACTGCATCTTCTAACCTAGTTACTTTTTTAATGAGTCGTTTCTTTCTTTCATCAATC
>JASLIE010000128.1 GCA_030152985.1 Bacillaceae bacterium | reverse complement strand
TTTGTAGTAATTGTTACAAAGGCATGAGGGTCAATTGTGTTAATAATTGTTTTGAATTGTCTTAATTCATTTTTACTGATGACAATATAAATGACATTATGTTCTGTATTTGTATATGTACCAGTTCCTTTAAAAAGAGTGATTCCTCTTTCTAGTTCATTCGTAAGTGCTACTTTAATCTCCTTACTTTTACTTGAAATAATAATTGCTCCACGTGTAGAATAGGCACCTTCTTGAATGAAGTCAAGGACACGGGTTGTTACAAAAACTAAGATAAGTGTATACATTCCTTCAATGTGATTCAAGTAGGTTAGAATAGAGGTTGTAATTACAATCGTATCAAAAATTAACATAGTTTTACCGATACTCCAACCAATCTTCTTTTGTACAATTTTTGCGATTATATCAACGCCACCAGTTGTTCCGCCATATTTAAAAATAATACCTAAACCAACTCCTAAAAATACACCTCCAAAGAGTGCAGCAAGAATCATATCGGATTGAAACAAAGTCTCAATCGGACTTAGTTGAATGAAATATAAGAAAATTGAGACACTAACTGTTCCAATTAAGGTATAAATGAAAGTGTTTTTCCCTAATATTTTATAACCAATAATAAACATTGGAATATTTAAAAGAATATTACTGATTGCCGGATTAATGTCCCATAGAAAATAAATAAGAAGTGTAATTCCTGTAAATCCACCTTCTCCGAGGTGATTTTGTATATTAAAATGAACAAGTCCAAGAGAAAAGATAAATGAGCCCAACAAGATATATAATATGTTTTTTAATTTAATGTTTAACGTCATTAATTACACTCCCTTAAATAATAATCTCTACTCAATTTTAACGATATTAAAAATATTAGCAATCTATAACTTGTTTGTTGTTAAACAACTAAAAATTAGCTAACATATATGATAACCTAATCGGACTTATTTTTTTAGGTTTTATGATAGAATATAGATAGACACTTACATAGGGGGTACAAATTAAATGACTAAAAAAATTGTTATTGCAGGTCCAAGAGGTAAAATGGGAAGATCTGCAGTAAATTTAATTTTAAATCATTCTGAATATGAGCTTGTAGCTTGCTTAGATCATAAAAATGCAGGAAAAACACTTTCAGAAATTTTACCTGAATTCGATTCAGAGGTAATTGTTTATGATAATATAAAAAAGCTATTTAATGAAGTAGAGGTAGACGTTTTAGTTGATCTAACTATTCCAGATGTAGGTTATACCCACACGCTTGAGGCAATAAAACATAATGTACATCCTGTTGTTGGAACATCTGGTTTTACTGAGGAGCAAATTGATAAACTTAGCCAATTAACACGTGAAAAAAAATTAGGAGCTATTATTGCACCGAACTTTGCAATTGGTGCCGTTTTAATGATGGAGTTTTCAAAACAAGCAGCTAAATATTTTCCAGACGTTGAAATTATTGAAAAACATCATGATAATAAGTTAGATGCTCCTTCGGGTACAGCCGTAAAAACCTTAGAATTAATCGAGTCTGTTCGTGAAGTCAAATCACAAGGTCATCCTAATGAATATGAAATTTTAAAAGGTGCTCGTGGTGCAGAAAAGAATGGTGTGCATGTGCACAGTGTTCGCCTACCTGGACTTGTCGCACATCAAGAAGTTATCTTTGGAAGTAAGAGTCAACTTTTAACAATTAAACATGATTCATTTGATAGGGAGTCATTTATGGATGGAATTGAATTATCAATTGATAAAGTGTTTGATCTAAATGAATTAGTCTATGGATTAGAACATATTTTATAAAAGTGGGTGAAAGAATGAAAATTGCACTAATAGCACACGATAAAAAGAAGCAAGAGATGATTGACTTTACAATTGCTTATAAGGACCTCTTAAAAGATTATGAATTATGTGCAACAGGAACAACCGGAAAATTGATTCAAGAGGCAACATCTTTATCCCTTCACCGGTTCCAATCAGGTCCACTTGGTGGAGACCAACAGATAGGTGCAGAAATTGCTAGTGATAAAATTGATATTGTCATCTTTTTTAGAGATCCATTAACAGCACAACCACATGAGCCAGATGTCTCGGCTTTATTACGTTTATGTGATGTGCATTTTGTACCACTTGCTACAAATACAGCTACAGCGGAAATACTTATCCATGCACTTGAGCGTGGCGATTTAGATTGGCGACTTGTAAATAAGAATAGAAATAAGGATGTTAATTAAAATGAAAATAGGAATTACATGCTATCCCACAGTAGGTGGATCAGGAATCATAGCAACAGAATTAGGTAAAATGCTAGCAGAAAGAGGCAATGAAATTCACTTTATTACATCAAGCATGCCCTTTCGCTTAGATTGTGTAAATCCTGAGATATTTTATCATGAAGTAGAGACGAGTTACTATCCTGTCTTTAAGCACCCGCCTTATGACTTAGCACTTGCAGCAAAAATGGCAGAGGTGATTGATCGGGAAGAGTTAGATATTCTCCACGTACATTATGCAATGCCACATGCAATTAGTGCTATTTTAGCACGTGATATTGCTAAAAGAGATGTGAAAATTATTACAACGCTTCATGGAACAGATATTACTGTTTTAGGTATGGATAAAACCTTTAAACCAATGATTAAATACGGAATTGAAAAGTCTGATCGAGTTACTGCTGTTTCTAAAGATTTAGCAGAGCAAACTAAGAAGGTAATTGAAGTTCAAAAGGAAATAGATGTTATTTATAACTTTGTCAATGAAGAAGACTATTATAAAAAAGAAAGAGACCACTTAAAAAAACAGTATGGGATTAAAGCCAATGAAAGAGTTTTAATTCATATATCAAATTTTAGAAAGGTAAAACGTATTCAGGATGTTATTAAAACCTTTGCTATTATTAATCAAGAGATTGATGCAAAGTTAATCTTGGTCGGGGATGGTCCTGAGTCACCAACAGCCTTTGATTTAGTTGAAAAGTTAGGGATTTCAGATAAAGTATTATTTTTAGGCCGTCAAAAAAACATTAGTGATTTATTATCAATTTCAGATTTAAAACTCTTAATGTCTGAGCAGGAAAGTTTTGGACTTGTTTTACTTGAAGCTATGGCATGTAGAGTTCCTGCAATCGGAACCAATGTTGGTGGAATACCTGAAGTGATTAATCATGAAGAAACAGGTTATTTAGTTGAACTTGGTGATGTCAAACAAGCAGCAAGCTATGCGGTTAAACTTTTAAGTGATCCTCAGCTACTTTTAGAGTTTAAAGAGAAGGCCTATAAGCGTGGGAAAGAAATGTTTCATTCACAAGCGATTGTCAATCAGTACCTTACAATCTATGAAGAGGTTCTTAAAGATGAAGATTAAGTTACCTTGTGCCTTCAAACCAGGTCTGAAAATAATTAATCGGCTAAATCAGTCAGGTTATGAAAGTTATTTTGTAGGCGGAAGTGTTAGAGACTTATTTCTTGAGCGTCCAATTAATGATGTTGATGTAGCAACATCAGCTTTGCCTCATACCGTCATGGATTTATTTGAAAAAGTGATCCCAGTTGGAGTCGAACATGGAACAGTCATTGTGAGGATGGATCAGCAGTCAGTTGAAGTAACAACATTTAGACGCGAATCAGCTTATACAGATCATCGACGCCCTGATGAGGTAACTTTTGTTTCAGATGTGAAACAGGACTTAGCTCGTCGTGATTTTACAATGAATGCGCTTGCTTTAAATCATGAAGGTATTCTTATTGACTTGTATTCAGGTGTCAAAGATATAGAGGACAAACTAATTTGTGCAGTAGGAGACCCCGAACATCGTTTTGAAGAAGATGCCTTACGGATGGTAAGAGCAATTAGATTCGTAAGTCAACTCAACTTTCAAATAGAAGAAAAAACATATCTTGCTCTTGTTAAATTAAAATCACAATTAAAACATCTAGCAATTGAACGACTTGCTGTTGAATTTGAAAAAATAATTCAAGGTGAGTATTATTTAAAAGCGATTGATTATTTGCTTAGAGCTAAAATAACTGATGAATTGCCTTTATTAAGAGAATTAAATGTAGCATTAGAAAATTTAAATATTAAAGAACCTTTTATAGACTTTTCTGAATTTATCGCCTATGCAGTAATAAAAGAACCCATTTATTTAATTGGTGATTGGATACAGGCTTGGAGATTGTCTAATGTTTTAAAAAGAAAGGCAGAAAACTTATTAAAAGCCTATCAGATGTATAATAAAGACGATGTTTCAAATCAATTGCTATATCATTTACCTGAGCAACTTTTGTCACACTTTGTGAATTTAATTAAACGAATAGATGGGGTTCATTTAAATAAGGAAAACCTATTAAAAATGCAAGAACAACTTATAATTAAGAGTCGAAAAGACTTAAAGATTAATGGAAATGACTTAATCACTTTATTTCCTGATAAAAAGCCTGGTGCTTGGATTGAGCATTATTTAAAAAATCTAGAGCACTTAGTAATCGAACAGAAGCTTGAAAATAATAAAATAAAATTAAAGGAATGGATAAAATGCAATCCACTCGAAATAAATTAATTAATATATTACAGGAAGAAACGAAAGAAGATGAATATATATCGGGTCAAGAACTTTCAAATCGATTAGGTATTTCTAGGAGTGCGATTTGGAAACATATGAATGAACTTAAGAAAGATGGTTATGAGATTGAAGGTAAATCTCGTAAAGGATATCGAATTATCAGTTCACCTGATAAACTTAGTGAAAATACAATTAAGTGGGGATTAAATACAGCTTGGTTAGGCAAACAAATTCATCATAAAGAATCTGTTGATTCAACACAAAAAATTGCACATGAGCTTGCATTGAATGGGGCTGAACACGGAACAATTGTTATTGCTGATGAACAATTACAAGGAAAAGGAAGAATGAATCGGGAGTTTATTTCAAATAATTCGGATGGTCTTTGGATGAGTCTAATTTTAAGACCAAATATATTACCTTATGAAGCGCCACAACTTACCTTATTAACAGCAACCGTCTTAGCTGAAGTAATTGATTCATATAAACTCATTAAACCAAATATAAAGTGGCCTAACGATCTGCTCATCGATAGTAAAAAGATTTCTGGCATACTAACTGAAATGCAAGCTGAACAGGATCATGTACTCTATGTTATTATAGGAATAGGATTAAACGTTAATCAGTCACTTAGTGATTTTCCAAAAGAGGTTTCGGAGAAGGTAACATCGCTTAAAACAGCAACAGGTAAGAAATGGAATAAAATCGAATTATTGCAAAAAATCATCCGTAAGTTTGAAACTAAATTTGACGCTTATTTAGAAGAGGGATTTCCAGATATTAAAACAACATGGGAAAAGTATGGTTTTAGGATGAATGAAAAGTTGTTAATTAAGACGACAAAAGAGACCTGGGAAGGTAAATTTTTAGGTATTTCAGAAGATGGTGCCCTACTTGCAGAACATGAAGGTGAAATAAAGAAGGTTTATTCTGCTGAAATTGAATGGTTTAAATGAGGAGAGATAAACATGAAGTCAACCTTAGATTTTTTACAAATGAAAAAAAATGAAGAAAAAATTACAATGATCACAGCTTATGATTACCCGGCTGCAAAGCAAGTTGAAGAGGCTGGAGCGGATATGATTTTAGTAGGTGATTCATTAGGAATGGTTGTTTTAGGTTATGAGTCAACAACTGAAGTAACGCTAAACGACATGATTCATCATGGAAAAGCAGC
>JASLIE010000116.1 GCA_030152985.1 Bacillaceae bacterium | reverse complement strand
TCTGGACTTAAACCTACTGTTTCCATTAATTTTTCTATTTTCTTTTTCTCTTCTGTTTTAGACAACTTTTCATAATTTCGAATGGGTTCTGCAATAATGTTATAGACATTTTTACGTGGGTTCAAAGATGAATATGGATCTTGGAAAATCATCTGAACTTGCTTTCTAAATTCCTCACGCGAACCACGTGTATGCGTAATATCTTCGCCATTAAATTCAATGTTTCCGTCTGTTATTTTATTTAGACCGATAATTGCACGTCCGGTTGTCGTCTTACCTGAACCTGATTCTCCGACAAGTCCGTAAGTTTCACCTTTTTTCAGTGAAAAAGAAACACCATCAACAGCTTTGACATGATCTACCGTACGCCCAAGGATTCCGCCTTTAATTGGAAAATGGACTTTTAAATTATCAACCTTGAGGTAGCTCATCTAAATTCTCTCCTTTATGTACCAGTGTAAAATCTTTATAGCAGGTGCAGCGCACAAAATGGCCTTCTTCAACCTCTTTTAATTCAGGTTGTTTCGCGTGTTTAGAGGCATCGACCCACGGAATCCGTGCGCTAAACCGGCAACCCTCCCTCGGTAAAAACTGTAGTGGAGGAACAATTCCTTCAATGACATGAAGTTTTGTACGTGGCTGCACATTAGATGGAATCGAATTTAAAAGCGACCGTGTATATGGATGTTTGGGATGCTTAAACAAAGTATGAACATCAGTTAATTCTACAATTTCACCGGCATACATGACCGCGACTCGGTCAGCCACTTCAGCGACAACACCCAAGTCGTGTGTAATTAAAATAATTCCTGCATCCATCTCTTCTTTAAGCTCAACCATTAAATCAAGAATTTGTGATTGGATGGTCGCATCTAGAGCTGTTGTTGGTTCATCAGCAATTAATACTTTTGGATCATTGGCAATTGCAATCGCAATAATAACACGTTGACGCATTCCACCTGATAACTCATGTGGAAATTGGTCATAAGTTAACTCCGGTCTAGGTATACCAACTTTAGTCAGTAAGTTAAGCACTTTTTCTTTTCTTTTTTCCTTTGAAAGATCTGTATGTAAATAAATAGCCTCATCGATCTGATCGCCAATGGTCATTAATGGATTAAGTGCCGTTAATGGGTCTTGGAAGATCATCCCCAAATCATTCCCACGTAGGTCACTTATTTTTTTAGCTGAGGCGCTTACAATATTTTCTTCCTTGTAGAGAATTTCCCCTTCAACCTTAGCCCGTGTATGCAGTCCCATCACTGAAAAAGCAAGGGCACTTTTTCCACAACCTGATTCTCCGACAATCGCTAAGACTTCATTCTTATATAAATTCAAGGAAACATTATCAACTGCAGCATAGTATGTATCGTCAATCTCAAAAGACGTTTTTAAATTTTTAATTTCAATGAGTGGATCCTTCATCTTAATTCCTACCCTTCCATTTAAGAAGCTAAAAAATTCACAATAGAGTGACTATTCACTCAGTGAAAAAACTGTTATAAAACAGTAGTTATTACATTAAACGATATATAACAGATTTAGTCAACTTTAATTTTGAAGTTTATCATTTTTCCTAATTATCTGATAAATCAGATTACAACTTTTGCAAAGAGTATGTAATATTATAGTCTAATTTGTCATTTATTACAATCACAACGCTCACAATTTAGACACAAAAAAACTGGCATAGCAGCTAAGTGCTATACCAGTCATGAATTACTCTTCAATATAAACTTTTTGTAACTGAAGCATGTCAGTTGGAAGAACTTCTAAACCTTTAACCTTATCACTTACACCGAGTAAATACTCTTGGTGATGTAAATAAAGCATTGGTGCAATTTCATTTAATTCTTCCTGAATTTCTGAATAAAGCTCTAGACGTTTCGCTTCATCACTTTCTTCGCGCGCAGCGTCAAGTAATTTGTCTAGATTCTCATCCTTCGTGAAAGTACGGTTACCTGGGTCACCAATGTTGCTTGAGTGGAATAATGGGTATAATCCATAGTCCGCATCTCCTGTGACAACTGACCAACCTAGAACAAACATATCATGCTCACCGTTAGCCGTCTGCTCTAAATACGCACCCCACTCTAACTGTTCGATTTTAACATCGATGTTGTAGTCCTTTAACTGTGCTTGAATATTTGTTGCAGCATCGACACGCTCACGTGTATCGTTTGTCCAGATTGTTGTTTTAAAGCCATCTTCATAGCCTGCTTCTTTCAGTAACTCTTTTGCTTTTTCTGGATCATATTCTAATCCTTTAACTGACTCATCATATCCGAAAACATCTGGTGCAAGTGGTCCGGTTGCAGGTAGACCAATTCCATCATAAATTCCATCAATGATTTGACTCTTATCAATTGCCATGTTTAATGCCTGTCTTACTTTTGGATCATCAAATGGTTCTTTCTCCATGTTAAATCCAATGTAAGATAAACTCACTGAAGGTGTTTGAACGACTGATAAACCATCTACGCCTTCAATTTGAGCAACATCTGAAGGACTTAATGGGTCAGCGATGTGTGTATCGCCTGTCTCGAGCTCAGCTACACGTGTTAAGTCTTCTTCAACTACTTTGAATGTTACTGTATCTAAAAGTGCTTTTTCGCCCCAGTAGTCTTCGTTATTAACTAACTTGAGTGATTCACCTGGATTCCATTCTTCGAACTTAAAGAATCCTGTTCCAATTGGCTTTTCGTTGACAACTGTTCCTGGTTCTTTACCTTCTTCAATCGCAGCATAATCTTCCTCGATTACATCAAGTGAGATCATCGCTCCTCCGCTGTGTGCTAAGTGAGCTGGAAGTGGTGCGAATGGGAAATCCGTTGTAAAACGTACTGTGTAATCGTCTACAACTTCAATATCCTTAATCATCGTGTATAAGAAACCACGAGGTGAAGCTACTTTCTCATCCATAATTCTTTCAATATTTGCCTTAACGACTTCAGCGTTAAAGTCTGAACCATCGTGGAATTTTACGTCATCACGTAATTTAAACTCCCACACATCATCTTCGACTGCTTCCCACTCAGTTGCAAGGTTTGGTTGTAATTCCATATCCTTATCCTGAATTAAAAGTCTTTCGAAAATATTTTCTTGTACCTTGCTTGATGGCACGTCATTTGATCCTGCCGGGTCAAGTGATACGATATCTGCTGATTCAGCAATAATTAAATCGCCACCTTGCTTAGCTGCTGCATCGTCGCCTGAGTCTGATGAGTCTGAGCTACCATCTCCTGCACATGCTGCAAGCACTAAGCTAAGTGACATTACAACTGTTAAGAATGTCAATAATGACTTCTTTGATTTAAACATATTATTCCTCCTATTTAGAAAATTTAATAATTTACTTCCGTAAAGTAGTTTAGCATAAAAAGATTCACTTTGTAAATTTTAGTACCTGAATAAAAAAACTCTGAATCGAATAAATTCGACTCAGAGCTTTAACTTTATTCTTCTAAATAAACTTCATGTAGGCTGAACATATCTGTCGGAAGCACTTTAAGCCCTTTAACCTTATCACTGACACCTAAAACTCCCTCAGGATGTTGTAGATAAAGCATGGGTGCAACTTCATTTAATTTCTCTTGAATTTCTGAATAAAGTGCTAAACGTTTTGTTTCATCACTTTCTTCACGTGCTGCATCAAGTAATTGGTCGAGCTCTTCATCTTGGGTGAATGTTCGGTTACCCGGAACACCTAAATTATCCGAATGAAAGAGTGGATGTAAGCCATAGTCAGCATCACCTGTGACAACTGACCAACCGAGAACAAACATTTCATGCTCACCATTTCCGGTTTTATCTAAATAAGCACCCCACTCAAATTGCTGAATTTCAACATCAATATTATACTCTTTTAATTGCGCTTGAATATTTGTTGCTGTATCAATTGACGTACGCTTATCGTCTGTCCAAAGGCTTGTTTTAAAGCCATCTTCTAAGCCCGCTTCTTTTAGTAACTCTTTTGCTTTTTCTGGATTATATTCTAAACCTTTAATTGATTCATCATAACCAAATACATCTGGAGCGAGTGGACCCGTTGCCGGAATTCCAATCCCTTCATATATACCGTCAATAATTTGATTTTTATCAATCGCCATATTTAATGCTTGCCTTACTTTTGGATCGTTAAATGGTTCTTTCTCTTCATTGAATCCAATGTAATTTAAACGTACACTTGGCGTTTTTACAACTGATAACCCAT
>JASLIE010000097.1 GCA_030152985.1 Bacillaceae bacterium | reverse complement strand
TTTGTATTGAAGCCGAGTGTAAGTAATGCGAGACCGATTAAAATAAGGCCAGTTAGCACAAGACGTATAGCAGGCACCTTATCATAGATTCGGTTAATAGGTGTTAAGAAAATAATGAGTGCGACAATTCCAAATGAACTCATTAGCATTCCGGTTGTCTCAGTTGTTCTTCCCATTGCCTCAACATTAAGCGGAAGTGCAAAAGCAAGTGTCCCATTACTAATCATTAAAGCAAAAGCGGCAAGGGAGGCTTGGATGAGTAAGGGATGTTTAAGAAGGGGAATAAAGTCTTTAAAGTTAAATTTCCCCTTTTCAGTCGTTGTGAAAGACTCTTCAATAATAAAGTGCATGGCAATTGCAGTAATTAAAAATAAAATTGCTACAAAAATAAATACATTTTCAATGGAAGATCTGGCAGCCATGGCTCCACCAATTGCAGGTCCAGCAATTGCGGCAATTCCGATACTTGCTCCTGTATATGCCATTGACTTACCACGTTTATTCCGAGCAGAGATATCACCTACATAAGCAAAGGCAGCTGGAATTAAAATACCACCAGCTAAACCGTGAAAAAATCGAGCAACAAAAAGCTGTTCACCCGTTTGTGCAAGAGGGTAAAGAAATAAAATTATGCTGACTGTTATCATGCCTGTAAAAAGCATCTTCTTACGTCCAAAACGATCAATCCAATAGCCGCCAAGTATATTTCCTACCATATTAGTGAGCGAATAGACAGCAACAATGGCTCCAGTTAAAAAGTGACTCGCTCCGAGTTCCTGTGAGTAGGGGGTTATAATTGGAAGTTGAATAAATGTATCTAAAAATGCAACAATAATAATGATGTATAACATACGTGTCATATCTAGAATCCCTTCTTTCTAAAAGACCATTATACAGAAAAAAATAAGATAATGTTAGTAGAATCACTCTTATAGAAAAGTTTAAAGTCACACTTAAATAATCTGAATCTTATAACTCTTGCAACAATTCGGGAAAATCGTTATAATGAATGAATTAAATTGATCTATATAGGGGGACTTTATAAATGAGTAGAAAGTATTATTTAAGCATTTTATTTGTGCTAAGTATTGTGTTATTAGCAGCATGTGGAAGTGATGATTCAGCTGATGAAACAAAAGAAGAGTCATCGAGTGAATCATTTGTCATTGGTTCAACTCAAATTCTAGAACATCCATCGCTTGATGCAGCTTATGAGGGCTTTAAAGAAGCTATTGAAGATGCTGGACTTGATGTAAAGTATGACCATCAAAATGCACAGAACGATCAGAATAACGTTAAAACAATTTCAGATAACTTTGTGGCAGACAATGTTGATTTGATTTTTGCTAACTCAACACCAAGTGCTGTAGGTGCCTTGAATGCGACAAATGAGATACCGATTTTGTTTACATCGGTCACGGATGCAGTTGAAGCAGGTTTAGTTGATTCAATGGAAGAACCTAATAGTAATATTTCAGGTGTCGTTGATTTACACCCAGATGCAATTAAAGAAACGGTCAATTTTATCGACACATATTTTAAGGACGCAAAAATTGGTCTCATTTATAATGCAGGTGAGAAAAACTCTGTGACACAGATAGAGCAGATTGAAAAGGCAATTGAAGGAACGGGCCTATCAACAGCAGAAAGAACGGTTGCCAATACATCTGAAGTTCAACAGGCAGCTAATACATTAGCTGGTGATGTAGACGTGATGTATATTATTACAGATAATACAGTTGTTGCAGCACTTGATAGTGTTATTGATGTAGCAAACGCACAAAAAATCCCACTTATTGTAGGTGAACCAGATTCATTAGCAAAAGGTGGATTCGCAACTTTTGGAATTGATTATCAAACAATTGGTTATCGGACAGGTGAAATGGCAGTTGAAGTCCTAACGAATAAAACAGATATTAAAGATTTAGCAGTTGAATACCCAGGTGAGATTCAATTATTTATTAATAAAGAAGCAGCAGAAGCCCAGGGTGTTAAATGGCAAGATGAATGGGATGAAGACGCTCAATTTATTGAAACACAAGAGGAATAATCATATTTGAATGTGAACAAGAAGAAAAGAGGAATGAAACATGTTTTTATCACTGTTCGGTGCTGTAGAATCGGGAATTATATATGCAATCATGGCTTTAGGTGTTTATCTATCATTTCGAATTTTAGATTTCCCGGATCTAACAGTAGATGGTAGCTATGTGACGGGAGCTGCTGTAGCCGCAGTGTCAATCATTAGCGGCCTTCCGCCGGTGATTGCAACTTTATTTGGTGCTTTAGCAGGCTTTTTAGCTGGTGTAATTACCGGGATTTTACATACGAAGGGAAAAGTAAATGCCTTGTTGTCAGGGATTTTAATGATGACAGCACTTTACTCAATTAACTTACGTATTATGGGAATGCCTCAAGTCTCCTTATTAAATGAAAAGACCTTAATTGGTCAAATGACGGATTTATGGGAGAAAACAGGATTTGACGCTTTATTTAATCAGTTTTTTGCTTTTTTTGGAATCGATCGTTTTCCTAAGACCTGGGCCATAGTTGTTATCATGTTTATTGTGACATTTATTATTAAATTAATTCTAGACTACTTTTTAAAAACAGAAGTAGGGCTTGCCCTTAGAGCAACGGGTGATAATGATCGAATGATTCGGAGTTTCTCAGCAAATACAGACAGCCTTGTGATCTTAGGCTTAGGTATTTCTAATGGACTTGTCGGCCTGGCTGGTGCTTTACTTGCACAGCTAGGTGGTTTTGCTGATGTAAGTATGGGAATTGGTATGATTATTATCGGACTGGCCTCAGTTATTATTGGCGAAGCTTTATTTGGAACAAGAACAATCATACGTGCTACATTTGCTGTCGTAGGTGGTGCGATTGTTTACCGAATCGTTGTGACCCTTGCTTTACGTGCAGATTTTTTAGATACAGGTGATATGAAATTAATTACTGCACTGCTTGTTGTTGTTGCACTGATTACACCCCAGTTGATTCAAAGTTATCGGGATAAAAAGCATCGCGCTAAAAAACGTGCGGCACTTGAGGCAGGTGAAACAGATGCTTAAGCTCATTCAATTATCTAAAACATTTAATGAAGGAACAGTTGATGAAAAACATGCCCTGAAATCAATCAATTTAAGCTTGGAAAAAGGTGATTTTGTTTCTGTCATTGGTGGAAATGGTGCTGGTAAATCAACCTTGATGAATATGATATCAGGAAGTTTAGCAATCGATCTTGGTCAGATTTTAATTAATAATGAAAGGGTAGACAATTTGCCAGAATACAAGCGGGCAAGAAAAATTGGACGGGTCTTTCAAGATCCGATGGCAGGAACAGCTCCTTCTATGACCATTGAAGAAAACTTAGCTATTGCTTATGCTCGAAACAAAGGTCGCAGTTTGAAGTTAGGCGTAAGCAAAGAAAGGCGTCTTTTATTTAAAGAACATTTAAAAAGGTTAAACTTGGGCTTAGAAAACAGGCTGAACGCTCGTGTAGGACTGCTTTCAGGTGGTGAGAGGCAAGCCTTATCGCTCTTAATGGCGACATTTACAAATCCAGATATCTTACTGCTTGATGAGCATACAGCAGCACTTGATCCAGCGCGTCAAGAATTGATTACTAACTTGACATCAAAAATCGTTGAAGCGTCTGAGTTAACAACATTAATGGTCACACACAATATGCAACAAGCGCTTGAGATGGGAAATAGATTAGTGATGATGGACCGCGGAGAAATCATTATGGATGTGAGTGGAGAAGAGAAGAAACAACTAACCATACCAGTTCTATTAGATGAATTCGAACG
>JASLIE010000070.1 GCA_030152985.1 Bacillaceae bacterium | reverse complement strand
ACGTGAGGGAGCAGAAATTTATTTATATCAGAATGGTTTTTTACATGCAAAAACAATTGTAGTTGATGGGATCATATCATCTGTCGGGACTGCTAATATTGATGTCAGAAGTTTTAGGTTGAATTTTGAAGCCAATGCTTTTTTATATGATACTGAGATGGCTCAAAAGCTGGTTGATATTTTTAAAGAAGATATTCGTGTCTCATCACAAATGACACGAGAGCTTTATGAGAGACGGTCACTAGGAATTAAATTTAAAGAGTCAATATCAAGGTTACTATCACCAATTTTATAAGGGAGCGATTTTTTTGGAAGCGAAAAAAAGTAGTGAATCATTAACAGTTAAAACAGCTCAAATCTTGCCACCAGATACAAATGCTTATGGAACTTTATTTGGAGGAAAGCTTATGTCGCATATTGATGACGTCGCAGCGATTGCCGCAATCAGGCATGCGCGTAGAACTTGTGTGACAGCATCAACAGATTCTGTTGATTTTTTATCACCGATTCAGCTAGGTGATTTTGTTATTTTAGAGGCTTTTGTAACTTATACGCATAAAACGTCAATGGAGGTTTTTGTTAAGATTGTCACAGAAGAGGTGATGACGGGTAAGCGTCGTGTTGCAGCAACGTCATTTTTAACCTTTGTTGCATTAGATGAGGATGGTCGACCGACTGAGGTTCCTCAAGTTTTACCAGAATCAGAGCAAGAAAAAGAATTGCATGCTGATGGTGAAGCGCGTAGACTACACCGAACAATGCGCCGTGATCAATCTTTAAAAATGGCCAAAGCATTTGGGAAAGAAACATTAAAAAATAAAGGAAAGTAGGAAGCTAAATGAATCTAGAAAAATTACAAGCACAATTTATTGAAACAGTTTTAAAAAAAGGAGTTAATCTTCAAGAAAAACAGCCCTTACTCGTTCGCGCACCAATTGAAGGAGCTGACTTTGTTCGTAAGCTAGTTAAGCGTGCTTATGAGCTTGGGTCAAGTGATGTCCATGTCAGTTGGTCAGATGATACCCTTACCTATTTAAATTTAAAACATGCAGATCAGTCAGTTCTTGAGAACTTTCCGGAGTGGCGTGTGCAAATGGAAGAGTCCTATGTTAAAAAATCTGCCGGACTAATTTCAATCCATTCTACAAATCCCGATTTATTAACTGACATTGACTCAAACCGAGTTGCAGCAGCTAATAAAGCGGCTTCTGAAGCTATGCGGAATGTGAGTAAAGAGGTCATGAATGATGCGGTTGCTTGGACAGTGATTTCGATTCCAACAGCAGACTGGTCACAAAAGGTCTTCCCAGAACTTTCAAAAGAAGCGGCAGTTGAAGCGATGTGGGAAACCATTTTAAAGATGTCACGTGTTGATGGTGAGGATCCGTTAAAGGCTTGGGAGGAACATAATCAAAGGCTTCATAAGGCACGTACAGTTTTAACGAATAAACAATACGATAAATTAATTTTCAAGGCACCTGGTACCGATTTAGAGCTCGGCTTGCCGAAAGGCCATATTTGGCATGGGGGTGCAGCAGTTGCTAAAACGGGGGTTGAGTTTAACCCGAATATGCCAACAGAAGAAGTCTTCTCAATGCCACATAAATATGAAGTTAATGGAAAGGTCTCAAGCACAAAGCCACTCAATTATGGCGGCAGCTTAATTGATAATTTCACATTAACTTTTAAAGACGGACGTGTTGTTGATTATCAAGCTGAAAAAGGTGAAGAAGTTTTAGGTCACTTGCTTAAATCAGGTGAAGGTGCAGATCGATTAGGTGAAGTTGCGCTTGTACCACATCAGTCCCCGATTTCAGAATCAGGCTTGATTTTCTATAATACTTTATTTGATGAAAATGCTTCGTGTCATTTAGCACTCGGAAAAGCGTATCCAACAAATATCGAAAAGGGTGAGAGCATGGATTTAGAGGCACTTGATGCTCATGGTGTAAATGATAGTCTTGTCCATGTTGATTTTATGATCGGTTCAGCTGAAATGGATATTGACGGAGTTAAAGAAGACGGAACACAAGAAGCTGTCTTTAGACAAGGGGCATGGGCACTTGAATTTTAATTAAAAATAGGACCTTTAAAAGAAGGTCCTATTTTTTATGCGTGTTTGACACAAAAAGCCTTGATTGCTCGGTCACTTATTGTTGTAGGCATTAATTCTCTAATTTTTTCAAAGTTTGGTTTGTCTAAGCTATTTTTTACTTCGAGCATGGCTTGTTCTTCCTGCTCTTTAAAAAAGATATTCCATGAAAGCGGAAAGCCTGATTGATAGCTTTTGAAGAGGTGTTTTTCAATGATTTCTTCATCTAGACCTCTTATGTCGGAGATTTCTTTAAGCGACTTTCCGGATTGAAATAATTTATAAGAAACAAGATGACTCGGTCCTTGGTCAGTTTTATTTTCTCTTGTCGTCTGTGTCTGTGAAATGGCAATTGCTTTATCTTGCTTGTTCTGGGTCTGCCAATCAAGCAAAATCTTTTTAAAGTTTTCTCCAAACTGAGCATATTTCTTCTCTCCAATTCCTTTAATTTGGAGGAACTCAGCCTTGCTTGTCGGTAAATAACGCGCTAAATCGCGTAGGCTAGCGTCTGATAAGATAGCGTAGGGTGGAACTTTTCTTTCGCTTGCGATGTTAAGGCGTTCCTTTCTTAAACCTTCAAATAATTCTAAGTTAAAGTTTAAGACTTCTTCTTTTGGTATTTTAGAATGCAACATGAAGACTTTTTTCTTACCGAGTAGGATATCTTTTGATTTTGAGTTGAGTTTTAAGGTCGGAAATTTCCCCTCAGTCGTATCCAGTAGTTTTTCTGCGATAAGAAAGTTAATTTGTTCACTAATATCACGTTCAGTGTAGTGCTTCATGATGCCGTAGGTTGAGAGTTTTTGAAAGCCGAGGCTTCGGATTCGTTGATCATTAGAAGCACGTAAAACCTTAGCGGTCAAAGTGACGCCGAAGTTTTCGCCCATCCGTTTGACACAAGATAAAATCATTTGAGCTTCTTCGGTCATGTCTACTTTTTCTTTTGTCAGCTTACAATGACTGCAATTGCCGCAGTCATCGCTTTCAGGGTCATTGAAATAGTTAAGTAAATAAGTACTTAAGCAACTTTGTGTATGGCAGTAGTTAATCATCTGTTGCAGTTTTTCATAAGCATCGTCTTTATCTTCTGTTTCAGACTGTTCAATTAAAAATTTTTGTAGTTGAACGTCTTGTGGTGAGAATAATAAGATACAATCACTCACCTCACCATCACGCCCAGCTCTACCTGCCTCTTGATAATAAGCTTCTAAATTCATTGGCATGGCGTAATGAATCACAAAACGAACGTTAGATTTATCGATTCCCATTCCGAAGGCGTTCGTTGCAATCATAATTGCGTGGTCGGATAAGATGAATGCATTTTGTGCACGAGCGCGTTCATCTTCACTTAAGCCTGCATGGTATTTTAAGATGTTTTTATGCTTTGTTTTTAAAAAGTTGTGTAAGCTGTCTGCCTGCTTTCGTGTTGCTGTATAAATAATCCCTGATTCTCTTTTTCTTTCTTTTAAAAATTGGTCAATATAATGTGTACTGTCCTTCCCCTTAATTAAATGAAAATGAAGGTTTTCTCGTTTGAAGCGGGTAATTACAGTATCATCATCCTTAATGTTTAAAAGTTTTTGAATATCTGAGATGACACCAGGTGTTGCAGTTGCAGTTAGGGCAATGACATTTTGAAGGTGTCTCAGTTCCTTGAGTTTGGGAATAATCGAACGGTAACTCGGTCTAAAGTCATGTCCCCATTGTGAAATACAATGAGCCTCATCAAAAGCGATCAGGGAAATATGAGTTGTTTGAATAGCGTTTAAAAATGAATAAGCGTTGAAGCGCTCTGGCGCAACGTAAATAAATTTATAACGCCCACGTCTTAGATCATTTAAGCGTTGATTTTGTTCTTTTTGACTGAGTGAGCTGTTGATATAGCTCGCAGGAACGCCAAGCGCAAGTAGTCCATCAACTTGATCTTTCATCAGCGAAATTAAAGGCGAGATAATAATTGCAGTTCCTTCTAAGGCAAGTCCTGGAATTTGATAGCACATTGACTTTCCCCCACCTGTTGGCATGACTGCTAATGTATTTTTACCATTTAAAACATGTGTAATCACTTCTTCTTGGCCGTTTCGGAAAGAATCATAGCCAAAATAACTTGTTAAAATTCTTTTAGATTGTGTAAGCACCTTTTCACCACCAAATCCATTTTAACATAGAAGGTAAAAGTTAGATGAAGCTTTTTAAAAATGGTTTACATTTTCTCATCATGCACTTACAATATAATTTATTATCTTATAGTAGAAGAAAAGGATGAGCGCGGTGGATCTATCTCTTTTATCACAAATTATGTTAATCGGCGTATTAGGTATAGGCTCACAGTGGCTTGCCTGGAAGTTTAATTTTCCAGCGATTGTGGTGATGTCGGTTGCGGGGCTTTTAGTCGGTCCGATTTTAGGCATTATGAATCCGGAAGAGAGCTTTGGTGATTTATATAGTCCGATTATCTCTGTCGCTGTTGCGATTATTTTATTCGAGGGCAGTTTGAATTTAAAATTTAAAGAAATTAGTGGGCTAGGAAAGCCAATTTTTCGAATTGCCAGTCTAGGGGCTTTTATTGCTTGGATTCTCGGTTCTTTAACCGCACATTATGTTGCTGGCTTATCATGGGCGGTTGCTTTTGTTATTGGTGGCCTTTTTATTGTGACGGGTCCAACGGTAATTATGCCGCTTTTACGTCAATCAAAGTTAAAGGCACGTCCTGCTAAAATATTGAAGTGGGAAGGCATCATTGTTGATCCAATTGGTGTTTTGTTGGCTGTTTTTGCTTTTGAAATTATCGCCTTTTTTACATTGGATACACATAATGGAAAGGACCTTGTGCTTTTCTTTGTCATTGCTATTTTTGCAGCCTTAATTGGTTGGTTGAGTGGACGGCTAGTTGGTTATTTATTTGAAACGGGACGAATGCCAGAATTTTTAAAGTCTCCTTTTGTCTTTGTGCTCGTTATTTTAACCTTTACTATTCCAGATGAAATTGTGCATGGAACAGGCTTACTCTCTGTGACGGCAATGGGAATGACACTTGCTAATATTGGTATTAGTTCGCTGAATGATTTTAGGCATTTTAAGGAAAATATATCGATTTTATTAATTTCTGCGATTTTTATTATGCTAGCTTCATCACTTCAAATTGAAACGATTATTCATATCTTTAGTCCGAATATTCTTGCCTATGTGTTATTGATGATGTTTTTAGTTAGGCCTCTATCAATCTTTATCTCAACGATTAATTCAGGTCTAAGTTTAGAAGAAAAAGCCTTAGTCGGTTGGATTGCTCCGCGGGGGATTGTTGCCTTAACTGTTTCAAGTTATTTTGCAGCTAAACTTGCTGATGCAGGCTACGAAGATGCATCGCTTCTAACAGCATTGACATTTGGTCTTGTCTTCTTTACTGTACTCGCCCATGGCTTTTCAATTGGTCCACTCGCTAAGCGTCTCAATTTATCGCTTGAAGGTAAGCCGGGTGTTTTAATTGTTGGGAGTAATCAGTTTTCAGTCGGCTTAGCTAAGTCGCTTCAAGCATCAGATGTGCCTGTTTTAATTGCTGATTCCTCTTGGGATAATTTACGTCTTGCGCGTA
>JASLIE010000067.1 GCA_030152985.1 Bacillaceae bacterium | reverse complement strand
TTCCGGTTCAGTGACTTCTTCCTCAACTTCTGTTTCCGGTTCAGTTACTTCTTCCTCAACTTCTGTTTCCGGCTCAGAGACTTCTTCCTCAACTTCCGTTTCCGGCTCAGTGACTTCTTCTTCAACTTCTGTTTCAGGCTCAGTGACTTCTTCCTCAACTTCTGTCTCCGGCTCAGTCACTTCTTCTTTAACTTCAGCTTCAGGTTGAGCGACTTCTTTTTCAACTTCTACCTTATCATTTGGCACATGTATCGTTAATTTTTGATTAATTAAGATAAAATTAGGATTAGAAATATTATTCCATTTAACTAACTGAGCAACGGTTACACCGTGTTTTAAAGCGATCTGAGAAAGTGTGTCTCCTGCTTTAACAGTGTAATCAATGCTTTCAGCTTGTGTGACATCGTCCTTAATAACGATAACATTACCAGGGAAAATGAGTGTAGACTGTAAATTGTTCCATGTCATTAAGTCGGAAATTGATACATTGTAGTTCAGTGCAATCTTACTTAATGTATCACCTGATTTAACGATATAAGTCGTGTCGTCACTTTGATTTGTTGTTACTTCATTTTTAGTAACAGACGCATCATCTTTTGGACCTGCGAGTTGTAAGATTTGGCCTGGGAAAATCAAATCACTCTTAAGCTCATTCCATTTCCTCAAGTCTTGTACTGAAACATCATGTTCTTGTGCAATTGCCCAGAGCGTATCACCTTGTTCTACTTCATGCGATGCTGCTTTGGCTTCTTCTGTTCCAACAAATGCTGATGCAACAAGTGCTGAAGTGGTTACAGACATTAAAACTTTTTTGTGCGACAATTAATTAACTCCTTCCATCTTGTACTTGTATTGTTATTAAAAACAATCGTTAAGTAATTATAGTATACTATTGGAAATAATGCTAGTTAAAATATTAGATGTGATAGTTTTGTCATAGTTAATTGCATAGTAAAATTAAACAGTCTGAAAAAAGTGAAAAAAACAATAGTTAAAAATATGGAGTAATGGTATAATAAGTGTATGAGATGACTTACTTAAATGCTTTTTTAAAAAACAGATGCAAGTGAAGGAGAGATGAAGATGACATTTACAACAGTAGTGACGTCATGGGTTTATGGTGCAATTGTCGGGGCAATCTTTGGTGCGACCTTTGTTCGGACGAAAGTCGGGATTGCCTTTACGACATTTGGCGGGATCATCGGTGGCGGATTTGGTGCTAACTCACTGGGACGTTTTGGTCCGCAATTATTTGATGTGTATTTATTTCCGACGATTTTAGGTGCCATTATTTTATCAATATTCTTAACCATTGTTTTAGGAGCCAATCAAGCCAAGATTACTTATAAAGGTGAAGAAGTTTAAGGATTAAATGTGAGAACTTAGCTAGCCTAAGTTCTCACATTTTTTATGTTTTAATCGAATAAAAAGATAAATGTGTTAAAATAATAGATGTTTAGTAAAAATATGTAAGATTTGTGGGATAATAATTTGGTATTTAATTTTAGAATTTGGGGGATAAGAGAAATGAACGAAGAAACAATTTCATTGAAAGAAATTATCGAGCTAGTCAAGAAGCGGATTGGCATTATTATTTCCATTACCGTAATCACCATGCTCATTGCTTTATCGGTGAGTTTATTTGTGATCACACCGATCTATCAGGCAAGCTCGCAGTTTATTGTTAACCAAAAGGTCGCAGAAAATGAAGTGGATGCAAATACGATTCGAACCAATGTTGAAATGATTAATACATATAATGAAATTATTAAGAGTCCGACGATTTTAAATGAAGTGATTGAGAGCTTATCTTTAGATTCAACAGCAGCTAGCCTTGCGGGGAGCTTGACGGTGTCGAGTGAACAAAACTCACAAGTAGTGACTGTGTCAGTTGAAAACCCAAGTCAGTCAGAGGCAGCATCGATTGCCAATGAAATTGTTTCAACCTTCCAGAAGGAAATTCCAGATATTATGAATATAGATAATGTCAGTATCTTAACCGTAGCAGAGCACTTAGATGATCCGAGTCCGGTTAAACCAAATGTCACACTCAATACGGCAATCGGCTTAGTCTTAGGATTGATGCTGGGTCTAGGTCTGGCCTTCTTACTGGAGTATTTTGATACGACGGTGAAAACAGTTGAAGACATTAAGAAAATAACAGATGTACCCGTTATCGGACAAGTTTCGACCATTGAATTAGATGATTTACGTAATGTAAATAAACAGGAGTGAAGACATGTTTAAGAAAAAGAAGAAGACACTAGCTAATAATAATGTGCGTCATTTAGTCGCCAAGATTAATCCGACCTCACCCATTACAGAACAATACCGGACTTTGAGGACCAATATCCAGTTCTCAACCATTGATGAAGAAGTAAAAACGCTTATAGTAACTTCAGCTGAGCCGTCAGCAGGAAAGTCGATGACGGCAGCTAATTTAGCGATCGTCTATGCCCAGCAAGGTTTTAAGACCTTATTAATTGATGCAGACATGCGGAAGCCGACGGTTCATTACACCTTCCGGATGGATAATATCACGGGTCTGAGCAATGCCTTGATTGATAATATTCAGTTGAATGACATTGCCGCATCCTTTGATGTGAATAACTTATCGGTCATCTCAAGTGGCCCCCTCCCGCCTAACCCGGCAGAGTTACTGGGGTCGAAGCGATTTGATCAGCTACTTGAGAATGCTAAGGAAGTTTATGACGTCATCGTCATTGATACGGCACCTTTACTGGCTGTGACGGACGCGCAGATTTTATCGACTAAGACAGACGGGGTTGTCATTGTTGCACGAAGTAACAGTACGGAAACAGAGGGCTTGAAGCAGGCTGTTGACTTAGTCGCTAAGGTGAGAGGGCGTTTACTGGGGATTGTTTTAAATGATGTCGAAAAAGCTGGCGATAATTATTATTATTACTATGGTAATTAAGGAGTGGTTGGATGATTGACCTTCATACGCATATTTTAGCTGGGCTTGATGACGGGGCGAAGACGGAAGTTGAGACCATTCAAATGGCCAAGCGGGCCTATGAGAACGGGATCCGGACCATTCTTGCGACACCGCATCATATGAACCGGACTTATATGAATGAAAAGCCAGTCATTGAAGCTCATGTTAGGGAGCTCAATGCTTTACTTCAGTCCCATGAGATTTCGATGCGGATTCTTCCGGGTCAGGAGTTAAGAATTTATGGTCAGGTAGTTGATGACCTTCATCAAGGGAAGATTCAAACCTTAAATAATAGTAAATATTTATTAATCGAATTTCCTTCGAATGAAGTGCCTAATTATACAGAACAATTGTTTTTCGACTTGCTTCGTGAGGGGATTGTGCCGGTCATTGCGCATCCTGAGCGGAACCGGGAGCTGATCCGGAATCCGGAGAAGTTGTATGACTTAGTTAAGCAGGGGGCGCTTGCTCAAGTGACGAGTGGGAGTTTGACAGGGGTCTTTGGTAAGGAAATAGAGAAGGTGTCACATGATTTCTTAAGTCGGAATTTAATTCATTTCCTAGCGACAGATGCGCATAATTTAGATACACGGACCTTTGACTTAAGAGAAGCCTATGAAAAAATAGAAAAAAACCACGGCAGTGAACTGGTCTACCTCTTACAGGAAAATAGTGAGTTAGTCATTCAGAATCAAAATGTCAATAAACAAGAGCCTGCGCGTGGGAAAAAGCGTCGGCGTTTTTTAGGTTTATTTTAACTGTCTTGACAAATAAGTGTACAGCCATGTAGTTGTTTGTTAAAAACTGACATTAAAGAGGGGAGACTTGATATAATGGAGAAGAAAGGGGGCACTTGTTTGAGTTATCAATCTAGATCTATTTTATTACTTTTATTTGATGCTGTCGTAATCTTTTTGGCAGTTTATTTAGCTGTTTTTATTACTTATCCGAGTCAGTTTGATCTTAGCTCGACTGCGATTTTAGTTTCAGCTCTTTTACTGATTGTTTTTCACTATGTATTTGCCTTTATTTTTAATTTATATAATAAGATGTGGGAGTATGCCAGTGTCGGGGAACTGATTTCGATTTTTTTGACTGTCACTTTGGCGGTGACCTCAATGGGTCTGCTTCAATACATAATGAATGATTTTACCTTTTATTTTAGGGGCTTTATCGTGACCTGGATGCTTTATTTATTAGTGATCGGTGGGTCGCGTTTTATTTGGCGGGTCTTAAGGGACCAAGTCCTTATGAAGAAGCATGAAGACAAACGAACTTTAATTGTTGGTGCAGGCGATGCCGGTGCC
>JASLIE010000049.1 GCA_030152985.1 Bacillaceae bacterium | reverse complement strand
ATTAAAGAACGTTATCCTAAAAAGGAACTTGATGTTGAAGCCTATTTGAAGCGTTCATTAAATATGTTTTCTGGTGAGGAAATAACGATTAGGGTAAGGTTTTGTAAACGGGCAATTAATTCAGTTGTTGATCGTTTTGGTGTTGAAGCGATTGAACGTGACGGAGACCATCACTTTTTTTTAACCGCACAAGTAAACAAATCAGAGGGACTTAAAAGCTGGCTGCTGAAATGGGGAGCCTGTGCTCAAGTATTAAAACCCTCTAGCTTAATCAATGAGATAAAGCGTGAAATTGATGCTTTAAATAACGTATATAAAAACTAAGAGACATCTGTAGATGTCTCTTAGTTTAATTTAACCTCTTATTTGATTAAAGCTTTCTAAAATGTCTATTTCGGCAATGCCGGTTAAGTCATTTTTAGACAGGATTTCTTTTGTCTGAGCGCTTAATTTACCGTCATACCAAACGATACGGCCATTTTCTTTAAATACTTCGTATTCAGCAAGGGATAGATTGTGATCTGAAGTATAAATGACATCGACAATGTGTTCTTTTAACGTCTTTTCAACGGATTCGGTTACTTTAATCACTTCATAACCAAAGGCTTTCAATTGACTTACTTTTTCATACTGTTGAGCTGTGCCAACTACTGCGATTGTTTTCTTACGTAAGCCTTCTGAACGATCAAAAGGAGAAGTAAATAACCACTTAATTGCATCAGCTTCCGTTTCTTTTAAGACAGCTTCAACACCTGCGGCTAAGGCAATCGCCTCATCTAAATAAAACAAAATATCGTCAACCTTCTCAATTCCGATTGCGAGGCGAACAAGGTCTGCTGTAACGCCACTTTCTTTTAAGCCTTGCTCATCAAGTTGTTGATGAGTCGTTGAAGCTGGGTGAATAATCAGTGACTTGGCATCACCGACGTTTGCAACGTGAGAGAAGAGTCTGATGTTATCAATTAATTTAGCACCTGCCTCACGGCCACCCTTGATTCCAAAAGTGACAATGGATCCGTAGCCACCTTTTAAATATTTATTTGCAAGGTCATGTGTAGCGTGATCTTTCTTGCTCGGATGATTGACCCAGCTGACACCAGGGTGTGTATTTAAAAACTCTGCAACAGCGACTGCGTTTTCATTGTGCTGCTTTAATCTGACATGAAGCGATTCAAGCCCTTGTAAAATTAAAAAGGCATTATGTGGGCTAATTGTAGCTCCTGTGTCGCGAAGTAATTGAACACGTAGTTTAAGTGCAAAGGCAGGTGCACCTAAATCAGCAAATTTTACGCCTCCATAACTTTCATCTGGCTCTGTAAAGCCAGAGAAGCGTCCGTTTGTCCAGTCAAATCTTCCGGCGTCAACAACAACTCCACCGATTGAAGTTCCGTGTCCACCCATCCATTTTGTAGCAGAGTGAACAACAATATCAGCGCCCCAATGGATGGGCTTTGAGAAGTAGGGTGCAAATGTATTGTCAATAATTAGTGGTACACCATGCTTGTGAGCAATATGAGCAATTGTTTCAATATCAAAGACATTTAGACTTGGGTTGGTGATAGTTTCACCAAAAACGGCTTTTGTTTTTTCGTTAATTGCAGCTTCAACTGCTTGAGGATCCGTTCCGTCAACTAAACGAACTGTAATCCCGTAGCGCGGGAGTGTGTGAACGAATAAATTATAAGTTCCTCCATATAAATTACTATCAGCGACAATTTCATCACCTGATCCAGCTAGGTTTAAAATTGCGTATGTGATTGCAGCCATACCTGATGATGTTGCAACTGCAGCGACACCGTCTTCAAGTGCTGCTACCCTTTGTTCAAATGCATCGGTAGTTGGGTTCATAATCCGTGTGTAAATATTGCCTGGCTCAGCAAGTGAGAAGAGGTTTTGAGCATGTTCTGTGCTTTTAAATACATAAGAAGTCGTTTGATAAATTGGTAGGGCGCGTGCTCCTGTTGTTGGATCAGGCTCCTGTCCTGCGTGTAAAAGAATCGTGTCTTCATTTTCTAAGAAAAATTTTGTCATGTTACTTCCTCCTTTAATTGTAAAGCGTCAGGGAAATAAAAAAACTCTTCATATATATTTAAGTATATAGAAGAGGTAGTGTATGTATTTTCCTCCCCTTATCTTTCAGATGAATCTGTAGGATTTAGCACCGTTATAAATAAAGATTTACCGGTTGCTGGACTTCACAGGGCCTATTCCCTCCGTCCGTCGTAATAAGAGTTTGAATATATGAAATTACAATTATTATACATGCTTTAAAAAACTTGTCAACTGTGAAAGATGTTTAAATTTAGTGTATTATAGGATATACATAAGTTTAGTCTGTTTGGTAAGGAGGAATAGCGATAGAAATATTAACATTTGTCCTAGGCTCAGTCATGGTATTTAACTTTATTTTAGCATTCACTGTTATCTTTCTTGAAAGAAAAAACGCAAGTTCTACATGGGCATGGTTAATGGTATTATTCTTTATTCCGATACTAGGCTTTATTTTATATTTGATTTTTGGTAGAAAATTAAGTAATCGAAATCTGTTTAAATGGGATACAAAAAGCAGGTTGGGTGTCGAGCGCTCTGTTAATAAGCAACTTGAAGTGCTTGAGGCAGATGAGTTTAGTTTTAAAGAAGCGAGTTTGAATGCCTATCAAGATCTTTATTACTTGCACTTGAAACATAATGACGCCTTATTTTCTGAGGATAATGCCGTTGATATTTTTACAGATGGAACGGATAAGTTCAGATCCCTAATTAATGATTTAGAGCAAGCAGAAGACCACATTCACCTACTTTATTATATAATAAGGCAAGATAGCTTAGGAACAGCTATTTCTGATGTACTCATAAAAAAAGCAAAATCAGGTGTTGATGTCCGTGTTCTTTATGACGATATGGGGTCTAGATCTTTAAGTAAGCGTTTTATTAAACGTTTAGAGGCGGCAGGAGTTCAAGTTGATGCATTTTTTCCGCCACTTATTCCTAAAATAAACTTTAAAATTAATTTTAGAAATCATCGGAAACTTGCAATTATTGATGGTAAAATTGGCTATATTGGTGGTTTTAATATTGGGGATGAATATTTAGGAACCGATAAACGATTTGGTTACTGGCGTGATACACACTTACGTATTCAAGGCTCAGCGGTTAAAAATCTACAGACACGCTTTATTTTGGATTGGAACCAAGCTTCACGCCATATTATTGAATATGATGAGCGTTATTACGAAAGTGACTCAGCGGGTGATGTAGGGATTCAAATTGTAACAAGCGGACCTGACTCTGAGTGGGAACAAATAAAATATGGTTACATTAAAATGATTTTAACAGCTAAAGACTATGTTTATATTCAAACGCCCTACTTTATCCCTGATGAAAGTTTAATGGATGCGATTCGGATTGCGGCACTTTCTGGTGTTAAAATTAAGATTATGATTCCAAACAAGCCGGATCATCCTTTTGTTTATTGGGCGACACTTTCTCATGTTGGT
>JASLIE010000020.1 GCA_030152985.1 Bacillaceae bacterium | reverse complement strand
GGTGGATTATGTAATGGGGCAAGCTCTGACACTCGCTCTATAATACCAATCACTTCCTCTGTAATTGGCACCGACTGACTAAAGTACTCTCCACCATGAACAACACGATGTCCAACAGCTTCAATTTCTTCAATTGAATCAATAATTCCGGTCGAAGTTAGTTTATCTAACAAAAGCTTAACAGCCGCTTCATGATCATTTATTTCTTCTGAATATAAATGTTCTTCTTCAAGTGTCTCTAAAATAAAAGACGAGCCGAGCGAACCAATTCGATCAATTAGTCCTTTTGCAATAATATGCTCCTCAGGCATTTCAAACAACTGAAACTTTAGTGACGAACTTCCTGCATTAATCGCGATTACTTTAGTCAATTGAATTCCCCCTTAAAATAAAAAGCTTATTTCTCTTTGTAGTGTTCTTTAAACCATCCATTTATTTGTAGTAAAATATCTTGCATTGCAACTTCATTTGTCATTTTAGGTAAGTTAACGAGTAAGGGTTGCTGATATTCTTTCTTACTCTTACCTTTCTTTCGAATAATTAATATACTCTTAATTTGTTCTTTTGTTTTAAATGCAGATTCTGGTAACTGAATCACTCCAACTATTTTAGCATTTGCTTGTAAGTAAGACTTTAACTGTGATGATTGATCACTTGTGAACAAAAAGTTAGGAATAATAAATATTAAAATCCCATCTGATTTTGTATACTTTAAACTCTGTTCAATAAACAAATGATGTGCATAAGAATGCCCTTCCTTAGCACGCAACTCAAAGTCTCTTGCTTGAATATCATCTGGATAATAGCCTACAGGTAAATCTGTTACAACTAAATCGACCGGATCTAGGAGCAAAGGACTTAAACTGTCTTGATGAAATAATTCAACTTCCTTCTTTTGTAAATTAGCGCTATGAAGTGCTAATTTTAAAAGTGTTGGATCTACTTCACTTGCAAAGGCCTCGAGTGGCTTATCGAGTTGTTCCATCACAACATAAAGTAGATTACCAGTTCCATGCGCCGGATCAAAAATACGTAAAGTTCCTTCATGACTTTCTGTTAACTTTTGAGCAAGGTAACCAATAAACATTGCAATACCTTCTGGCGTCATTGAGTGCTGATGTTGAATGTTTTCTTTCATCCCTTTGATTAAAGCTAATTGAATCGCCTTTCTTACATCTTTAGTTCCATAATCTTCTAGATCTATTTCTCTGTATCTTAGTTTTTTCAAATCACTTTGTTTAAATTCTCCGTAAAAGAGCGCTTCCAAACTTAGAGCAAGTGATTCTAAATAAGGCTCTTCAGTTAGAGCTTCTACTTCTTCTGTTGTTTGATCTAACCAACTGAAAAGCTTCGTTACATTTGTATCACTCACATATATCCTCCTAATAATTCGTTCAATAAAAACACTTATGCATACCATTATATCAAAAAAACTTACACTTGCGTACTTTTATCCAAAATAAAAAAGGGTGCATCAAGCAGCCCTTTTTTATTTAAGCTAAAACTTGCCTATCTTCTGGGTTATCGTAGTCTATTTCAAATCCTAAATCTTCAATCATTTTATAATCTTGATTACGTTCTTGACCGTCTGTTGTTAAATAATCACCAATAAAAATTGAGTTAGCAGCAAACAAACTTAGCACTTGTAAACTACGTAAATTAACTTCTCTTCCTCCTGAAACTCTAATTTCTTTCGTTGGATTCATATACCTAAAAAGTGCCAAAACTTTAAGTGAATAAATTGGAGTGAGTTCATCAGTTCCTTCTAACATTGTTCCTTCAATTGCATTTAAAAAGTTAACTGGAATTGAGTCAGCATCTATTTCCTTCAGAGCACGTGCCATCTCATAAACATCTTCTTTTGTCTCTTTCATTCCAACAATCACACCTGAACAAGGTGAAATACCTGCTGCTTTAATTTTCTCTACTGTTGCAACTCTGTCATCATATGTATGGCTTTTAGTAATTGTATCGTGGTGCGCTTTTGATGTGTTTATATTATGGTTATATCGATCAACGCCTGCTGATTTCAATTCTTCTGCCTGACCTTCACGTAAAATTCCTAAACAAGCACAAACTCGCATATCTTGATACTTTGCTTTAATTTCTTTTACTGCTTCTGTCACAGTTGCAAGCTCATGTCTTACAGGTCCTCTCCCGCTTGCTACAATACAGTATGTACCAGAGTTTAAATCATGTGCACGTTTAGCACCTGCAACAATTTCTTCTTTTGTCATCATCGTATATTTTTCAATCGGAGCTGTTGAATCGCTTGATTGCGCACAATATCCACATGTTTCAGGACAATTCCCTGTTTTCGTGCTAATAATCATATTTAATTTAACTTTGTTTTGAAAGTAATGCCTTCTTATTTTATAAGCCCCATTCATAAGCTCTAAGATTGCTTGATCATCACTTGTTAAAATACTCAGCGCTTCTTTTTTTGTTAATTCATGTCCCGCTAAAACCCTATCTGCTAACTCATCCCACTTCATTTTACCTCTCCTCTTTCTAATTGATTTTGAACAAAGCCAATTCCTACTTGTTTATTTAAACGATAGGCAAAGACACCTGCAAATAAACTAATAACGATATCTTTTGGTAATGGCACAAGCATCCACGCCCACACAATCAGATATGAAAAATCCTTTGGTGCTTCAAACCACAATTGATAAGCAAAATACATCCAATGTGTTCCAATAATATAATTTAAAGTCATTGCAAGCAGTGAAGCAACAGTATAAGAAGTTAAGGTTGCTTTTCTTTCAACTAACTTTCCCGCTAGATAAGAAATTAAGATAAAAGAAACAATAAAGCCAAATGTTGGTGACAGCGCCATACCTATACCACCTTTAAACTGAGCAAATACAGGAAGTCCGATCAAACCAAGCATCATATAAACAAACATTGTAAAAGCACCTAATTTACTTCCTAAAATAAGTCCAGATAATATAGCAAAAAATGTTTGTAGCGTGATCGGAACACCACCTATAACCATAAACGGAGCGATAGAAGTAATATTAGCTCCGATTGCAGTTAAGGCAACAAACATCGCACCGATGGTCATCTGATATGCTTTTCCCTTCTTATTCACCTATTCACCTCCCTCCAATTGTCAACCTAATAATTATGAGGTATACATTAGAATGTATCATATTTTTAATTAAAAGAAAAGCACAAAAAAAAGACCTCAAAAAATTGAGATCTTATAAAAGCTGTTCATATAATTTATTTTTTTCGGTCACTACTTGAATCTCTGTTTCAGTGACTGCCTTTTCAATTGATTCTGTCAAATCAAAGCTTGCTTCTATTTCAATTACTTTCTCTCTTTTAGGATTTGTAATTGGCGATTTAGGAACAAATACTGTACAACAATCTTCATAAGGTTGAATCGATATATCATAGGTATCTATCTGCTCTGAGATCTTAATAATTTCTTCTTTATCCATTGCGATAAGTGGTCTAAGCACAGGTAAATTAGTTACCTCATTAATTGCATTCATGCTTGCCATTGTTTGACTTGCAACTTGACCTAAGCTTTCACCAGTTGTAAGTGATAAAATTTTATTTTTATGAGCTATTTGCTCAGCAACCCTCAACATGACCCGACGCATAATCGTCATCCCATACCGTTCAGGATAGTGCTTAAAAATAAGCTCTTGTAACTCAGTGAATGGAACCATATGAATCTTTATTTGATGGCCGTACTTGGTTAATTTTTCTGTCAAGTCAACCACTTTTTGCTTAGCTCTTTCACTTGTAAATGGTGGGGAATGGAAATGAATCATTTCAAGTTCAATACCGCGCTTCATCATTAAATAACCTGCAACGGGACTATCAATTCCACCTGAGAGAAGTAAGAGAGACTTGCCAGCTGTTCCAACAGGTAAACCACCCGGGCCATAAATTACTTTAGACGTAATAAAGCTACCTTCTTGCCTAATTTCAACTTGAAGTTTAATATCTGGATCATGTACATCAACAGACAAATGATCTGTCTCTTTCAAAATATATCCACCAAGTTTTCTATTCATTTCTTGTGAGGTCAAAGGAAAACGCTTATCTGCACGACGTGTAACCACCTTAAATGTTTTCGCATCTTTATTTTCCTGAATGGACTTTAAACTCGCGCGAAAAATCTCTTCCTCATCGTTTTCAACACGTATAGCTAAACTTAAACTGTAAATTCCGAATATTCCTTTGACTACCTCAATAATTTTATCTGGATTTTCACCATTTAAAATGATGAATAAACGC
>JASLIE010000047.1 GCA_030152985.1 Bacillaceae bacterium | reverse complement strand
ATTTTTAACTTTTTCCCCTTTGTCATTTCCATTTCCCCTTTTAGTTGTAACCGTTATTAATCGTGTCATTCGTTTGTTTTGCTCTCTCTACTGCTTTAAGTAAATCATCTCTATCTGTGTAAGTAACAATGCTCAACTCTCGATAAATAAAGTTAATGATCCCGTCTTTTCGCATAGCTTCAAACAGTTTACTGCTACCTGCATATGACTTGTTATATTTACTCGCATGAGCTTGCATGACGTACTCAAGCGTGTTAGACGTGTAACCTATATATTTCTTTCCATTCAATTTGTTCTGAACAACATAAATTAATGCCTGTTGTCTAACATCAATATCTATTTTTTTCATTTCTTCACTTCCTTTGAACACAAAAAAAGAACAGCCAATTGAATGACTGTCCTTGATTGTTTATTTGACTTTTTATGATGCAATCAATATTTATAAATATACATAATCAACTTCCGATAACTTGTATTATGTAAACCTATATATTGCCTAAACCCTTGATACATCAACATTCCTTTGTTTTACGTCAATGTATACGATATACATTTGTTGCAAACCTTGATTCTATGCGATTTCTAATTTTGGAAAAGGTGTTCTAAATGTATAATGTATTCATAAAAAACATGGAATTATTCTTCATTTTCTTTAAAATCTGCATCAGTATAATCGAGCTGTTCGCTCGGCATATCAATATAATCTTGTACATCATCGACTAAGTTAATTTCAAAATCGTTGACTTGATTAATCTGTTGCCTGTCGACAAACAAAGCATGTGTCTTTCCTAATAGCTCTAATGCTTTTAATTGTTCGCTTGGTTTAAGTTCGTTATCAAATGCAAGAATCGTTAGACGTTTCAATACATCTTCACTCGTTGCAATATCTGGAATAGATTTTATTTGTTCTGTTCTGACTTCAAGGTAGGCTTTTACTTTATCTTGCTTTAACAACCTATTACTATTAGCTGCTGCTGCTTGATAGTTACTCGCTGGATAAGCCTTCATATACGATTGTACCGCAACATTTGTTTCTAAAAAATATTCACAAAACAGTTGTTGTTTTTCATTTAAACCATATTTTTTAGCTAGCTCGTCCTTAGTTAACTTCTTATCATTTTTAGTTGACATAACTTTCTTTTTGCTCATTCTTTTTCACCTCACAAAAAAAGAAGCTACCATAAAGGCAACTTCTTAATAATTATTTTAATCTTATTCTTGTTAATAATGTCATTAAGTTGTAATCTTGTTCTTTTACACCAGTGTGCTTTTCATAAATTATTTTACCTTCTTTGTGTAATTCTTTTGTTAGCTCCACCAACTTTTCAATAGTAACTCCTTGAAATTCTCTCATATCAAACTGATTATTTCTCGTATGATAAGCAACTATCATTTCATAAAACTTCTGCTTATTCACAACAAACCAACTCCTTTCAATATAGTCAATATCAACTATATCAAAAGAAGTATTATAATTCTATATTTTCCAAATAAAACAATTAAAACAATATGGACACGACAAGGCTCGAACTTGCAATCTGTCGCTTATGAGGCAACCGCCTTAACCATTTGGCTACGTGTCCTTCTCTTTTATGCTAAGAGATTTTCAGACATTAAATAAACTGTAATAATATTAATTGTGTAATCATCAATTTTTAAGACAGGATTTATATCAAAAGAATCTGAAATACACTCAAAATAAAATTCTCCATCTCGCACGCTATAATAAATCTCACCAATCTTTTTATCTCCTACCATACAATTAACTACATAAGCTTCTTTTTTATACTCAACTTTTGGTGTTGTTTCCTGTAATACTTCCACTAAATCGCTTAAACCTTGCTGAACAGCAATAAACTTCATTGCGCCTTGCAACATTTCTGTTTTCATTTCTTTTGTTAAATTCTTTTCCATTCTTAATTTCCCCTTTAATTTTTAATTCTATAATCTATTTTATTTTTACAAACGACTATCGTGCATAATATCATCTAACATACCAATTACTACCCTCATATCGTCCTCAAGTCTGTGTAAAAAGCGTTGCTCTAAGCCTTTGTAAAGTTGATTATTAGCCCTGTTAGCTGCACTATAAGCTACACGCTCAATTAATTCCTCTAATTCCTGCTCAGTCATAACAACTAACTTTTCTACTTTTTCCATTTTGTCAGCCCCTTAATCGTTGTTAAGCTCATGTAATGATCCACTTGTCAGTAATCTAAATGAAGTATGTTTCTTTCTACCTTTTGTACCAATCCTTGAAACATCTTTAATTCTCTGTTGACGCTCACGATATTCATCAATAGAAACAACTTTGTTACCAATTTTATATTCATCATCTTTACGATAAAATCTAACTTTGCGATAATCTAACTGCTTTAACTCATTCAATCGCTTTTCAATCTGCTCGTACAAGTAATATAAAGTTGTTGCCTTAATTGCTCGCATTTCTTGATATGCTCTGTTCACCTCTTTAGAGTGTGGAAGCAACAAAGACGATACAATATTAAACACTACATCTTTATCAATATACCTAAACAAGTACATGCTCAACCGATAGTTTTGAGTGTCAATATCATCATCATTTGCAATATCAATAAACTTTTGCCACAATTTAATTTCATTATTTTTTTGTCTTTCAGCCGTTGTAATCTCAAACGGATCAATTAGACTATCTCCATGTACCTCTTGATAAGCTTTGATTGCTCGTTCATTTATATTTTTCTGTGCATTATAAACCTGATGTTTGTTAACTCCATATTGTTCTCTCTCAGCAGGTTTATTATTGGTTGCTCGCATAACCTCATATACATAAAGCTGATGTTCCGTTAAAAAATAATTTTTATA
>JASLIE010000270.1 GCA_030152985.1 Bacillaceae bacterium | reverse complement strand
GGCTGCTTTAGCGAGTAAATCGTGTACAATATCATCTGGTGCATCTTCATACATATTTATTTCTTCTAAAACAACTCTTTTTTCTTTTTCTAACTCAGCTTCGTCAAAAACTGAATTAAAAAACATATCCGAAAGTACATCTAAGGCTTTCTCCTTATATGTATCAATGACACGTGCATAATAACATGTGTATTCACGTGAAGTAAATGCATTCACCTGACCACCAATTGAATCAAACTCTTCAGCAATTTCTTGAGCATTTCTTTTTTCTGTTCCCTTAAACATCATATGTTCTATCAAATGAGAAATTCCATTGTTCTCCTTCGTTTCATTACGTGCACCTGTCAGTGTCCATATACCTACTGTTACTGAACGTACTGAGGGAATTTCTTCGAGTATTATTCTCATGCCATTTTTAGCTGTATACTTATGTAACATCTTACATCCTCCTATTCTCATACCCTACTATCATATCAGAAGGCATTTTAGATTAATAATATTACGAAAAAAAAAGAAACTGCTAATCAGTTTCTTTTATTTCTTTTCTTCTGTTTCTTTTTCTTCCTCTTTTAATGCCTGCTTACGTGATAAATTGACACGTCCTTGACGATCAATTTCAATGACTTTAACCATCACTTTGTCACCAATTGATAAAACATCTTCAACTTTTTCTGTTCGTTTTTCTTGTAGTTCAGAGATATGAACAAGTCCGTCTTTACCATTAAATATTTCTACGAACGCACCGAACTTTTCAATTCGTTTAACCGTTCCTAAGTATAGCTCCCCAACCTTTGCCTCACGTACCAGGTCTTCAATGATTTGTTTTGCTTTTGCATTCATTTCCGAATCAGTTGATGAAATAAAAACACTTCCATCTTGCTCAATGTCAATTTTCACACCTGTTTCATCAATAATTTCATTAATCTGTTTACCGCTTGGTCCAATTACTGTACGAATCTTATCAGGATCAATCTGCATCGTAATAATTTTTGGAGCATATTTTGAAACTTCTTCTTTAGGTGAATCAATAGTCGCTAACATTGACTCTAAAATTGCTAACCGACCAACTTTAGCTTGTTCTAATGACTCACGTAAAATCGCTTCAGATAATCCATCAATTTTAATATCCATCTGTAAAGCCGTAATTCCTTTTTCAGTTCCTGCAACTTTAAAATCCATATCACCTAATGCATCTTCAAGCCCTTGAATATCAGATAAAATTGAATAGTTTTCACCCGTTTTAATTAGACCCATAGCAATTCCTGCAACAGGTGCTTTAATTGGAATTCCTGCATCCATCATTGCTAGTGTACCTGCACAGATACTTGCTTGAGAAGATGATCCGTTTGACTCAAGCACTTCTGAGACAACACGAATTGTATAGGGAAAGTCTTCATCATTTGGAATGACTTTTTCTAAGGCACGTTCTCCTAAAGCACCATGTCCGATTTCACGTCTTCCCGGACCACGAATTGGGCCTGTTTCTCCTACACTATACTGTGGAAAATTATAGTGATGCATAAAACGCTTTGTTTCTTCTAAATCTAAACCATCTAAAATTTGAACGTCACTTAATGCACCCAATGTACAGACACTAAGTGCTTGAGTCTGTCCACGAGTAAACAAGCCTGACCCATGCGCACGTGGCAATAAATCAACACGTGAAGAGAGCGGCCTAATTTCATCGATTTTACGTCCATCTGGGCGAATCTTTTCATCGGTAATCAAACGTCTTACTCCATCCTTGATAAGTGTATCAAGCACATGTTTTACATGTTTAAGTGTTTCTTCATCCTCTTCGTCATAGGAAGCAATTACATTTTCTTTGACAGATTCAATCGCTTCTTCTCTGGCCTTTTTCTCTGTTACTTTAATGGCATCTAATAATGAGCCTTCTACTTTCCTTTTTACCTCATTTTCAATATCTGAATCAACCTCAAAGACATCAATCTCAAACTTTTCAACATGTGCTTCATTGATAATTTCTTCTTGAAATTCAATGAGTCTTTGAATCTCTTTATGAGCAAACATAATTGCCTCTAAAATAACTTCTTCAGATACTTCTTCAGCACCTGCTTCTACCATGTTAATTGCATCTTTTGTTCCTGCGACAGTTAACTCAAGATCGCTCTTTTCTTGTTCTTCTGTTGTTGGATTTATAATTAATTCATCATTAATTCGCCCAACATTAATCCCAGCAATTGGTCCGTCAAATGGAATGTCTGAAATTGATAATGCAATTGAAGAACCAATCATTGCAGCAATCTCAGATGAACAGTCTTGATCAACACTCATTACTGTACTAATAACTTGAACTTCATTTCTAAAACCTTCTGGGAATAATGGGCGAATTGGTCGATCAATTAAACGTGAAGCTAAAATTGCTTTTTCACTTGGACGTCCCTCACGTTTAATAAAACCTCCTGGAATTTTTCCTACAGCATATAATCTCTCTTCGTAATTAACTGTAAGTGGAAAAAACGGTAAATCTTTCGGTGTTTTAGATGCTGTAACTGTACATAATACTGAAGTCTCACCATAATGTACCATACACGCACCATTTGCTTGTTTTGCATACTCTCCAACTTCTACTTTAAATGGACTGCCGTTTATTTCAGTCTCAAATATTCGTTTTGAATCAAACGCCATCTCTTTTGCCCCTCTCCTTGAATAAATAATTCATATAAAAAAAAGCAGGATTTCTCCCGCTTTTTATAATTATCGACGAAGACCTAATTTTTCAATTAAATCACGGTATCTAGCGACATCTTTTTTACGTAAATACGTAAGTAAATTACGACGTTGCCCAACCATTGTAAGTAATCCACGACGTGAATGATGATCACGTGTATGAACACGTAAATGTTCATTTAAATTATTAATTTCTTCAGTAAGTACAGCAATTTGTACCTCTGGTGATCCCGTATCATTTTCGTGAATTTTATACGCATTGATTAATTCTTGTTTTCTTTCTTTACTTATAGCCATTATTTGGCCACCTCCTATATGTTTTTACACCTATCCCCTAGCATTCGTCGGAGACTCGAAATGCCAAGCGAAGGTTACTTAATTAATAATATACGGTCTTATGATTTTTTGCAAGTCATTCGTTGTTTAAACCCAACCTTTTTCTAATTTCCTCTTCATCTGCTTGTAATTGCTCTTTAATCGCTTCAATACCTGAAAACTTTTTTTCATCACGAATATAATCTAACCATTTGACTTCAATTGTTTCACCATAAATATCCTCATTAAAATCAAAGATGTAGACTTCAACTTTAGCCTCATCTTGATTGAGTTTAAAGGTTGGAACATATCCTAAGTTAGCCAT
>JASLIE010000236.1 GCA_030152985.1 Bacillaceae bacterium | reverse complement strand
CAACAATTTCTTTTGTCATTTGATATAGAATCTTGTTTTCTCCATCATCTGGATTTAAATTAATCTTAAACTGGGTGTGATCAAATTTAATTAGGTCACTGCCTTTTGCTAAATGCGTCATAGGCATCTGTTCAATTAAACGAGTTACTTTTCTTTCGTCGTAATCCCAGAGCGCTTGATTGGATTTCCCCGAAAAGTCAATTTCTTTACGGTAGTTTTTACTCATATAAAATTGGTGAAAATAAGCTGCTGATTCTTTAGGTTCAATGGGATCCAACCAAGCATCAACCCCTTTAGAAAGTAAGTAATTTAAGATCACCATTTTATAAGACTTACTCATGGATTCATTTTCTAGCTTGGTTAACCAGTCCTTAAACTTTTCATAAACCTTTTTTTCGAGTTCATTTAGTTCATCTATTTCATTTAAAAATGAAAAATACCCTTTGAAAACTTGTTTATACTCCCTGGAAATCTCAAGTCCATGTCTATGTACCTCTAGGTAACTAGGTCGTTTGCCAAGGTTTTCTTTAACCAAGTAGTAGTCATGAATAAGACGTGTTTTACGCGTACTATTTTTACTTTTCATTTCTTTAATTAGATTGATAACTTCTAAGTCTAAATTAATTTCGCAATTCTCTGGAACTTCAGGAATAGGATCCTGTCTTGTTCGGTACTTTGTTCCGTTTTTTGAAAAAACAGCGAGTTTAACGTCAGCATGGCGATAGTTCCCGATTAAATCAATGATGACACACTTTTTCTTATCATCATGTAACCTCAGCCCACGGCCAATTTGTTGTGTAAAAACGACAAGGGACTCTGTTGGTCGTGCAAAAAGGAGTGTATCAACAGATGGGATGTCGACTCCTTCATTAAATAAATCAACTGTAAATAAAGCGTCTACTTCCCCCAATTCTAAGAGTTGAATTGCTTTTTTACGTAAATCATTGGGAGTTTCACCGGTCACTGCGATTGTTTTAAAGGATTTTTCATTAAAATAAGCAGATAAGAAATGAGCTTGGGCCACAGACGAGCAAAAAACAAGCGTTTTTGTTTGCTTGTGTTTTTCCCAACTTTTTAAAATGTGATCTGCTTGAGATTCTTTGAGTTGCTGTGTAGCAAGCTCATTTTGATCGTAGGTTGATCCCAACCATTTAATCTGTGAGTAATCAATCGTATCCTTAATTCCATAGTATTCAAAAGGTGCAAGCCAACCATTTTGTATGGCTTCGATGAAAGTCATTTCATAGGCAACGTTTCCGTCACAAATAGCGAAGACATCTTGTCCATCAGTTCTTTCAGGTGTGGCTGTCAGTCCCAGATAAAATTCAGGCTCAAAATAGTTAATCACATGTTGATAACTTTTAGCGGCAGCATGATGAAATTCATCCACAATAATTAAGTCAAATGTCTGCTTATCAAAACTATGTAGTTGTTCCTTTACACTTAATGTATAAATCGAAGCAAATAAGAGTCTTTCGTCTTTATCTTTTTGAAAACCGTAGAGTAATCCACCTTTTTCACCTAAGACTTCTTCGAAACTAGCCTGAGCTTGGTGGAGAATCTCTTGACGGTGTGCAATAAAGAGTACTCGTTTAAATCGTTTAGCAAAGAAGGCCGCTAAATAAGTTTTTCCTAAACCAGTTGCCATTACAACCATGGCGCGTGAATAACCTTCATTAATGGTGTTTTCAAGTGCTTGAAGTGCTTCAGGTTGTGCAAATCTTGGGGTTAGTTCATGCTTTAAAGCTGTTTGTGCTTCATAGTGTTTACTTGATGTATCTGTTTGTGTATAAGTGGGTAAGGTCAGGTCGATTTCATCTTTTGGTGTCCACTCAGGTAAAAGTAATTGATTACCTTCTTGGTATTTTAAATAGCTTGTTTCATAACTTTTAATCGTTTCATCGTTTAATTGCCGGGTTTGCTTATGATAAAAAAGCTCCATAAAAGAAGTAACAGAATCAATAAAAACATCCTCTGAAACACTTCGTTTCATTCGTAAATTCCATTCAACACCTGTTTTTAAAGCAGAATGTGAAAGGTTAGAAGAACCAACAATGACTGCACCGTCTTCTGCATGTTTAAAAATAAAAGCTTTAGGATGAAATGAAGTTCCATCGCTTTCCCACATCCGGATTTCTAAGTTATCGTACTTAAGTTCGAGCAGTTTCTTTAAAGCTTTTGGTTGCGTGATATGTAAATAGTCACCGGTTAGAATTTTGACATCCGCATGGTTTTCTAAGGCGAATTTTAAATCATCCAAAATGAGTTTGACACCGCTGTTCATAATAAATGATGTCAAAATGAAGATGGTTTTTGATTGGCGTATATGTTTTTTAATTTCCTTGTGTAAATCCGACTTAATGAGCTTGATGTCAGTCATTTTCTCGCACGCTTTTTAAAAAGATTCGCTCTTCAAACCCGCCACGTTTTTTAGCTTTTTCTGCTCGTATTTTTTCGACTGTTTCAATTGATGCATTATGGCTCTTAGCTAATGCTTGCATAATTTCCAAGATGTCTGCAAGTTCTTCTAGAGCTTGTTTGTTATTTTCTGCTTCAAGGTACTCAGTGACTTCCTCAGACAATTTATTTTTAAGTTCTATTAAATATGTATCTTTATCCAGTATATCAATCTCACAAGATTTCCCGTCAGCTTGAATAATTTCAGGTATGAGATCCCTTACAAGTTTATTGTAGATAATCATTTGCTCAGCTCCCAATATATGTTAGTTCTATTATATTTGTATCAAAGCAGATAGTAAAGGAAGACAAAAAGCGAACCCAACTTGGGGTTCGCTTTTTTAACCAATCATTGATGTTGGTTTAGTAATTTTTTCTTCTGTGTTTGTTTGATGGTGTTGATTGATTTGTTCAACGATGTCATCAACTTTTTTCACGTCGTTATTTGCTTCGCGTAAGACGATGTGTTCAGCTGCAAATTTATGAGGTGAGTCAATCCCACATGATGCTCCGAGCATGAAGAGTCCTTCACGCATGGTTGTAAAGTAGTTTGCCGTCCGGAAACGTTTTTCTTCAACAGCAACTCCTGCTTCAAGGTGCGGGAGGTGTGATGTGATTCCGACTGGGCAAAGGTTCGTGTGGCATTTAGCAGCATTAATACAACCAACTGTATTCATGGCTGCACGTGCGACATAAATAAGGTCAGCGCCTAAAGAAAGGGCTACAGCCATCTTATTTGCTGTTGCTAGCATGCCTGATGCGATAATTTTTACATCATCACGGACACCGTGACGGCGTAAGGTTTGATCAAGGACTAAGATACCTGAGTTGATTGGTAAGCCTAGACTGTCAGCCATTTCTTGATAGGTTGCTCCGGTACCACCTTCAGCTCCGTCAATTGAAATAAAGTCAGGCATTTTTTTCGTGCGGGCCATATAAGCAGCCATTTCTTCAAATGAGTGGCTATCTCCGGCAACAACTTTAATCCCAACAGGTTTATCAGTGATTTCTTGCCAATGCGTGATCATGTTGAATAAGCTTTCCATATCATCGAATAAAGGGAAGCGGTTAGGACTTTCTACGTCTTTCCCCATCTCAATCCCTCTAATTTCAGCGATTTCAGGTGTAATCTTTTCTTTTGGTAATTTACCACCACGTACTTTAGCCCCTTGAGCGAGTTTAATCTCGATTGCTTTAACTTCTTTTTTAGAGGCGTTTTTGATAAATGTTTCTTCATGATACTTTCCGTCTTTTCGTGCACCAAAGAGTCCAGACCCAATTTGGAAAATGAGATCTGCTCCTTTTTCTTCAAGGACACCGTCAGTTACTAAGCGTCTAACGTGCGTCATCACACCTTTGTCAAAACGTTCTTCTAATTCAAAGTTTGAACAATTTGGATTGTCCTTTATATAGTGAACTAATTTTTCACTTAAGCGGTCAACCAGCTCGATGTCTTCATTAACTACCTCATAGACTTTAGATAAGTGATAAGGCGAAATCCCACCCTCACCTGTATTCATATAACTCCCGCCGCTAATTGCGATGCCTTGAGCGAGTGCTTTAACGGCACTGGCTGAGAGGGCTCCGTAACTCATGGCAGAAACGCCGATTAAGCCTTTAACGCGGAAGGGATTCTTTCGCTTTTCTCCGATGACAATCGCGTTTTCATCTGTTAGATGCCATGGATTGAGTTGTCTTCTGTTTCGCTTTTCTTTTCGTTGAGTTAATGTTTCGTCTGTAATTTGATAAGTATATGTTTCAAGTTTTTTACTTTGATCAACTGTTAATTCGTCGATGTTCAGTGGAAACATTGAATTTGATAAATAAAAGTCTGTTTTATCAAAATCTTTTGTCGATCCAAAGCCAATGACAGTATTTGCGTACTTCCCAGCCTTTGCAATTGTTTCTTGTGTTTCTCGGTCAACTGGTTTTCCTTCACGGTCATTTAAGAACCAGTATTGTCTCATTTCTGGTCCAATCATCTCAAAGATATAACGCATCCTACCTAATATTGGGTGCGTTCTTAAAATAGCATGTTGATGTTGGCGTTTATCTTTAAAGAATAAAAATACAACTAATATAATTACTCCGTAAAATAATATATAGGGAATCATTTTAACAATTTCAAAAAATATCGACACGTCCCCACCTCCAATTTTAATCATAGCATAGAGAAATTGAAGTCCAAAGATGTAAGTAGCTGTTTTTTCAATCAATCTAAAAAAAGTATCAATACAATCTGTTTTTGATATGATACAGATTGATAAAGACTGAGCGTTCATTCATTTTTATCTAGCATTATCACTTATTTTATGATAGGATTTAAATAATGAAAGCGCTTTATTATATAAAGAGAGAGGAAGTTATTAAATATGACAGAGATACCCTTAATTGTTGCTCCGATGTTTTTAGTTTCGACTCCTGAAATGGTCATTGAATCGAGTAAGGCTGGGGCGATTGGTTCCTTCCCATTACTTAATGCACGTCCGATTGAAACTTGTGCATCTTGGTTAGAAGAAATCAAAGCAGCCTTAAAGGAAGAGCCTTGGGCAGTAAATTTAATTTGTCATCCGGTTTATAATAAACGTTATGAAGATGATGTTCGAATGATTAAAACATATGAACCTCCAATCGTTATTACCTCGCTTGGTGATCCGACAGATGTCTGTGAGCTTGTGCATGCCTATGGTGGGAAAGTCTACTCTGATGTTGCCTATATTAATCATGCTAAAAAAGCGGCATCAGCAGGTGTTGATGGTTTAATCTTAGTGACAGCAGGTGCTGGTGGACATGGTGGTACTTTAAATCCATTTGCATTTATTCCGGCAGTTAAATCCTTCTTTGATGGGACGATTATTTTATCTGGTGCCATGTCAAAAGGAAGCGATATTGCAGCAGCTCGTTTAATGGGTGCGGATTATGCTTATATGGGAACGCGTTTTATCGCTGTAGAAGAAAGTAATGCACAAACGGAGTATAAGGAAATGGTTGTTGAGGCAACAATTGATGACATCCTTTATACAGATGTCTTTAGCGGTGTACTGGCTAACTTTTTAATTCCAAGTATTAAAGCAGCCGGCCTAGACCCAGATAACTTATCAGCTGATACCGTTCAGAAGCTAACGAATATGAGTGATACAACAGCATGGCGCGATATTTGGTCTGCCGGACAAGGTGTTTCAGCTGTCCATGAAATTACAACAACTAAACAAGCAATTGAGACCTTGAAAGAAGAGTATAAAGAAGCACTTGCTCAATTGAAGTAATCTTTACTTATAAAAAAGCGAGCTAATCTAGAAATAGATTAACTCGCTTTTTTAATTTTCCTGAATCGGTAAAATAAGCTTTTCTTCAATTGATTCACCTAACAGAATAGAAGTACGCGTATTGCAGTAAGGGATTAATCGTTCAATCAACTCTTGTAAATCCTCAATGTCACGTAAAGCAGCTTTGACATAGAAGTGTACATGCCCAGTAGCACGATGACATTCGATGACACGTGGTTCTTGTGAGAGAATACTTTCTATTTCATTTGGTGTAACTTTTAATTCATCAAGTTCAATCATGACTAGGAGCGTACGCCCAACTGAAGCGGGGGGTACGATCGCTTTAAATCCTTTAATGATTCCCTGTTCCTGAAGTCGATTCAGTCTTTCTGTTACACTCGGTCGACTCAATGCGAGCTGCTTTGACAGTTCGCTTATAGCAATGCGACCGTCTTTTTGTAAAATAGTTAACATATTTATGTCAATTTCATCCATAAAATCACCCGTCCTTCAAAATGTATATTAAACTATCTAAAAATGTTCTCTTTGTAAAGTTAAAAACTTAAATAAATGCATTAATGTATATAAAAAACTCTTTTATTATACTAATATTATATACAAATATATTTGTTCGAACAATATATAACTATAAACAAGGATGAAGATCTTTAGCTGAGGTCTTAAAACAATCTAAGAAAAGAGGTTAAAATGAATAATCTAACACGTATACTAATTTTAGCAGGTGCTTTTGTTTCATATATCTTAGGTGCAGGAACTGCAACAGGTCAAGAGATTTTGCAGTTCTTTGTCTCCTTTGGTTACTATGGTATCTTAGCGATTGCTATCGCAGCCGTACTTCATATGTGGTATGGAGCTTATGCGATGGATGTGGGTATGCAATTAAAAGCAGAAGATTCTAAAGAGGTCTTTATCTATTTCACTGGAAAATATTTAGGTACATTTTTTTACATGTTCGCCCAATTTTTCATGATCATTGTCATTGTTGTAATGATTTCAGGTGCAGGAGCGACTGTATCTGAACACTTTGGTTTAGGGATTATTGTAGGGCGGGCACTGATGTCTGCTTTAATTTTAATTACAGCACTTTTACGACTTGAAACTATTATTAAAATATTAGGTGTTGCTGGTCCGATTATTGTTGTTTTTGCTGTGATTGTAGGTTTTGGAAGTTTTAACTTAGAGGGTTTTTTAAATGCAAATCAAAATTTATCTCAGCTAAACCTGTCTAAAGCAACAAGCTATTGGTGGCAGTCAGCTTTTGTATACTCATCATTTGTTCTTTTGATTGCCCTTCCTTTTTTAGCGAATTTAGGTAGAGATGTTAAACGCCGTAAAAACCTTATTCTAGGTGGTGCATTAGGTGGTTTAATTATGTTAATAGGTGTTTTTGCAATTTATCTAGGTATTCTATCAAATATAAGTGACTTACAAGGGAAGGACATTCCTACACTTTTCTTAGCAAATCAAATTAGTCCGGTTCTTGCGTTTTGTTTTTCTATCATCTTGTTAATCGCAATTTATACAACAGCAGTCGGGATGATGTGGACTGTTTCAACACAGTTTTCGAAAGGTGATTTGAAAAAATATCGTTTAACTACAATCATTTTAACGATTGTTAGTTTTTTTGGTGGCTTGTTACCATTTGCAAAAATAATTGATTTAGTTTATCCCATTGTGGGTTATATCGGTTTAATTCTGATGTTGGGCATGGCCTATCGTCAGTTTGTTAATCCAGGAGATTTAAAAACAATCAAAATAAAAGGAGAATAAAAATGAGTAAATACGAAAAGAAAGCAGATTACAAGCGTGTGAAATTAGATATGCCTTTTACCGGGATTACTTCGTTTAGAAAATATCCGGTATGTAATGATCTAGAAGAATTAGATGCGGATTTTGCAATTATAGGTGTTCCAAATGACTTAACTACAGCCTGGCGTTCAGGTGCACGTATGGGACCTAGGTCAATTCGTGAGCAGTCTAGCTTGTATGCATTTGGCTCGGGCTATGATCATGAGCGTGATATTACTTATGATAATAGTGATATTAAAATTGTAGATTGTGGTGATGTGTCAATCATCAACGGTGATCTTGAACAAAGTCATGAAAACACAGAAGAGTTCATTCGAAAGGTTGTAGAAAAAGGAACGATACCAATTATTTTAGGCGGGGATCACTCAATTACTTCTCCGGCAGCATTTGCTTTAGAGAGTCATGAAAAAGTGAATATTGTACAAATTGATGCTCACTTAGACTGGTTAAAGGATGCTTCGGGTCAACGTTTTACACTAAGTAGTCCGATGCGACGCATGTCAGAGATGAAGCATATTAATAAAATGGCTCAGCTTGGGATACGTGGGGTTGGTAGTAGTCAAAAGGATGACTTTGAAGCGGCACGTGCTTATGGAAGTACAATCCTGTCTCCTAGACAGGTTAGGAAAATGGGAATTGATGCAGCACTTTCTGACATGCCAGAAGGTGAGAAGTATTATGTAACGCTTGATATCGATGGACTTGATGCATCGATTGCACCAGGAGCAGGTTCTCCTTCACCGGGTGGTTTTTATTATGACGAAGTAAGTGATATCTTAGAAGCGGTTGCTAAAAAAGGTGAAGTGATCGGTTTCGACCTAGTAGAGGTAAACCCTCTTTATGATCCATCAGGGGTTACATCACAAATTGCTGCTAGACTTATCTTAGATTTTATTAACTATATTGTTTATGAACAAAAAAATAAATAAACCTAATAAAAACGTGGATTTAGATTAATAAGTCCACGTTTTTATAAGCTTATTTTTTCATATCACATACGGCTTTTTCCTCGACGCCGAGTGCTTTAAGAATGATTTCCATCGGGCAGAAGCCTGTAATTGAAGAAAACATGAGCATAAAACCAATAAAACCTGTGAAGTAAATCCAGTATGGATGATGAACTTGACTAAGAATAACACTTGCTAAAATTAAAAAGCCTGCGATGAGACGTACCATTGAATTTTTACCGCTGACAACAAACATTAAAATACCCCCCTCCGTAAGTTAGTTTAATCATATACAGATTGATTTAAAAACACAAAAAAACTGCCTTAAGCTCATAAGCTTCTTTTCAACTAACTCGTTCAAATATGTTAAACTAGGCTTACTAAGTTAGAGAGGGATGGATTTATGTTAAAGAAGTTTTTTGCCTATTATAAACCGCATCGCCGGTTATTTATTATAGACTTTACGAGTGCTGTGATCGTCGCTATACTCGAGCTTGCTTTTCCAGTGGCAGTTCAGTGGTTTATCGATGATTTACTTCCAGGCAACAATTGGGATTTAATTATTAAAGTGAGTATAGGTTTACTTTTTATTTATTTATTAAGTACTTTTTTACAATATGTTGTGACCTATTGGGGACATATGCTCGGACTTAATATTGAAACGGATATGCGGGAAGATTTATTTGTCCACGTTCAAAAGCAAAGCTTTAAGTTTTTTGATAATACGAAAACAGGTCGAATTATGAGCCGAATTACAAATGATTTATTTGAAATTGGTGAGCTTGCCCATCACGGACCTGAGGATTTCTTTATTGCTATTATGACCTTTGTCGGTGCCTTCTGGATTATGATGACAATTAATGTTCAGCTGGCTTTGATTATTTTAATTATGGTGCCGATTTTAATCTTCTTTATTTCATATAGTAATGTCAAGATGAGCAAGGCTTGGCGTTCGATGTATGAAGATATTGCAGGTGTGAATGCCCGTGTTGAAGATGCAGTGTCAGGTGCTCGTGTGGTTCAGTCGTTTACAAATGAAGATTTTGAAGAGAAAAGGTTCATAGAAAATAATGAACTGTTTAGAAAGTCAAAGCTCGGGGCATATAAAGTTATGGCCTTTGTCAGTTCTAATATTTACATGCTGATGCGTTTTATGACCTTAATTGTTTTGGTTGTCGGTGCTTGGTTGAGTTTCAATGGAAAGCTGTCGTACGGTGAACTGGTTGCTTTTGTTTTATACGTTAACGTCTTAATGAAGCCAATAGAAAAAATCAGTGCCTTACTCGAGTTATATCCAAAAGGGATGGCAGGTTTCAGACGCTTTCAAGAGCTTTTAGATTTAGATCCAGATGTCAAGGATAAAAAAGATGCAGTGGCAGTGGATCATTTAGCGGGCGATATTGAATTTGATCAGGTCACATTCACTTATGATGAGAGTCAAGCCCCTGTGCTTGAAGAGATGAGTTTTAAAATTAAGGCAGGAGAGACGATTGCCTTTGTTGGTCCTTCTGGTGCAGGTAAAACAACAATCTCGTCATTGATTCCACGTTTTTACGATGTGACAGAAGGTGCGATTAAGATTGATGGCATGGATATTCGTGAGATGACAATGCGATCATTACGTAAGCAGATAGGGATTGTACAGCAAGACGTTTTCTTATTTACAGGGACGCTGAAAGAAAATATTGCTTATGGCAGACTTGATGCGACCGAAGAAGAGATTCGACATGCAGCGCGTCTTGCTCATTTAGATGAGTTTATCCATAGCTTGCCAAATGGCTATGAAACAGAAGTCGGTGAACGTGGGCTGAAGCTTTCAGGTGGACAGAAGCAACGGATTGCAATTGCCCGAATGTTTTTAAAAAATCCATCGATTCTCATACTAGATGAGGCGACATCAGCACTCGATACAGAAACAGAAGCAGTCATTCAAGGTGCGCTAACAGAACTTACAAAAGACCGGACAACACTCATAATTGCTCACCGTCTTGCAACAATTAAGCATGCAGACCGGATTATGGTCGTCACTGAAGACGGCATCGTCGAAGAGGGAAGCCATGATGAGTTGATTCAAAAAGGTGGTCACTTTGCCCATCTTCATGAGGTTCAACTGACCTAAATAAGGGGTGTGAGGGATGATTTTTAATAGGTTTAAAAGAGATGCACAAAATCCAGAGATTGAAGCGGCAGTTAATGAAAGTTTTGATAAAGCGAGTGATGAAGTAAATAAAGAGTTAAATAGTGAGCTTTATATCGCCCTTGTTGGTGATGTCAATGCGGGGAAGTCCTCAAGTATTAATGCCTTACTTGCTGATGATCTAGTGAGTGTAGGTGCTAAACCAGGTGAAACCGTTGAAATCCAAGAGATCTATTATAAAGATAATATTGTCTTTGTCGATACACCTGGTCTTGATGACGTTATGAAAGAAAACTCAGAAAAAACGCTTGCCTACTACAAACAGTCGGATGTGATTTTATTTTATTTAAATGCAGCAGGCACTGTCCTATCTGATAATGAACTAAAAACACTTCAAGTAATTGAAAAAACAAATGAAGATATTATCGTTGTTCTAAATAAGATTGACGCAGCAGATGACATTCCTGCTTTAGTCAATTACATTGATGAGAAGATCGGTGGCAAGTATCCAGTTATTCCAATCTCCTCGCGTACGGGTGAAAATTTACCTGAATTACAGGATGCAATTATTAATATTTTACAAGAAAAATCAAAAGACTTGTTGCTGGGAAAGGAATTAAAAGATAAAGGACGCATCGCCAATAAATGGATTCTTCAAGCAGGTGCAACCGCATCAGGTATCGGTGCCATTCCGATGCCCGGTGCAGACTTTATCCCGCTTGTAGGCATTCAGGTGAGTTTAATTGTCAGGCTCTCAACCCTGTATGATAAACCTGTCTCAAAAGCAAATGCCAAAGAGTTAATCCTGGCAACAATTGTAGGAAATCTCGGACGCACTGCCTTTAGACAAATTGTTAAAGTCATACCGGGCGCAGGTTCAGTTGTGGGGGCGAGTGTCGCCGGAGCAACAACCGTCGCCCTCGGTCACGCAGTCAAGTACATGCATGAAAACGACATTAAACTCTCCTCCCGTCAGCTCAAAAAAACCTATAAACAATATATGAAAGATAAAAACCAGTCCGAGTGAGGACTGGTTTTTTTATTCCGTAATTAATCTTATTTCTTTTGTTTCTAAATCTAATTTTTGAAGGCTTAGCTTTTGTTCATCCCTTCCAAAACCATCTATGAAGATAAAGTAGACTGACTTTCCGTCGGGACTTACCTTAGGGTAGCTGACAGCATCTTTTAATTCGGTTAATTGTATGTGTTCATTTTTTTCAGCATCAAACTGAAAGAGCTCATAAATGAAGGTGCCTGTTGCGTCTGTTGTTTCTGTTGCGGGATAAATAAAACTTTCTTCCCCGGGTACTTTGGTAAATTCAGCAATATCAGGCATGTCTTTGAGCGGTGTCACAGCTGTCATCTCATCTTTTTTATCAAGGGAGATTTTATAGATTTTACTTGTGTCTTCAAAAATCTCATCCGCTGTTTCAGCTTCCTGACTTGGTAAGTTAATATAGGCAAAGGATTCGTCTGCTGCGACGTGAAGAGAAGCCATACCATAAGCTTCAAGTTGTGTAATTTTGTCCTGCTTTTCCGTTTCTAAATCAAATTTATAAATATCATAGTCATGTGGTGCTTTACCTGCAATCGGTGAATAGTTCTCATAGGTATTTGCTTGTAAGTAATAGAGAACAGATTCATCCTGATTAAAGCTAATTTCAGAAACAAGAAATTCAGACTCAAATACAAGCTGACTTTCACCCGATTTCAGCTCAAGTTTGTTTACCTGGCTTGATTTTTTATCTTTGGCATTAGTTACGTAGTATAAGTATTTCTTGTCTTCTGTGAAGTAGAGCTGTATTAAATCGACATCTGAGTCCGTTTCAAGGAGTGAAGTATCTTCTCCGGCAAAATGTACCCTTGATTTACCAGATTCAATATGTGTCACAGCAAGCTTATCATCAGGTGAGACGCCGAAGATTTCGCTGAGTCCATCAACCTTTTCGTTGTCTGTCTTTTGAAATACAAACCCAAGTATAATTAAAACAAGGCCTGTAATAAGTGCAAGTGAAATAATTAGTTTTTTGTTCATAAGGACACCTCTCGTTTTGTTAGTTTGAAATAATAAATAAAGTGAAGCCTAGAATACTTAGGAATTCGATTAAGAAAATAATAAAGACTGGCCATCTCTTACCTGATTCAAGAGCTTTAATTTGCAGCATATAAAACCCAATCCAAATAAGTGTTGGTAGAATCAGGAGAATCATACTTGCTGTAAGGACCCCAAAAGCCGTAAAGGCCCAGGCAGTAAAGAGCGACATCCCAATAATAAGGAAGGCTAAAATAAAATTCAGTATATGCGTCGTTTGTTTAAAAAGGTCTCTTGAGTCAGCAGAATCAATTGCTGTTACGCGGTAAATAAGTGCCAGCGTAAGTAAAAAAATGACTAGCCATAAGCTAATCAGAATAAAAGAACTTACCTGATCGATAGAAAGAGCAATAAACAAACCATAAAAGTGAATGATTAAATGTGTGCTCAGTAAGAAGTTTAAAATATACCGCTCGCTGTAAAGTGTATTATGGCTATGCGTTGTAAAAATAACTGTTAAATTAATGATAAGTGCGAGTATGAACCAAATCATATGTGCATCAAAATTAACAAACAAACTCATTAAATACGTAGCGAAAATAAAAACAAGTGAAAAAAAAGCAAGATTATAAAGCATGCCTTTACGGTAGGGGTAAACCGCTTGTTGTATTTCTTCACCAATGACATCAGGTTCGCCGAGCTTAAGTAAGGCTTGGTCTTCAGCTTGCTCATCTGTGAATCCCTGCTTAATTAATTCAACTTTTGATGCTTCAATATGTGAGAGGAGTTCGTCTCGTAAATCAATGCGCTCACTCTTTTTGATGTCGGTCGCTTTAACAATGTCTTCAATTGTTTTTAGGGTGCTTTTTTTCATGTAAGTTCCCCTTCACTCGGTTTAATTACGCCCTTACTCCGTTCAACAAGCTTGGCCATCCAAAGCCAGTTTTTCTCCTTCTTTTTAAGTTCTTTTTGACCACTTGTTGTCATGGTGTAGTACTTTCGCCTTGTCCCTTCTTTTGCCTCCCAATAAGATTCAATCAAGGCCTTTCTTTCCATACGTTTCAGTGCGGCATATAGGGTACCTTCGCTCATTTCGTATGTGTTTTCACTCAAGTCTTTTAAGATTTGAATGATTTCGTAGCCGTAAAGATCCTTTTGATTGATTAGTGACAGCAGGATTAAATCGATGCTTCCTTTCATCATTTCTTTATCCATCTTCTTCATCCTTTCCTGTTTTTTTTTAATTATACATCGTATTGCGAGGTATGTAAAGAAAAAAATAAAACCTCTTAATCAAAGAGGTTTTACATGCTTGATAGATTTAAGGGTAAAGCGATAAGCAAGAAGGACGAGTATGCTTGAGGAAAATATAATAATTCCCATTGGAAGAGCACTTGTGTCACCCATAAGGCCAACAAGTGGTGAGACGATCCCGCCACCAATAAAGGGTAGTAATCCGAGGAAGGCTGATGCACTTCCTGCTGACTTACCTTGTGACTCCATTGCCAGTGAGAAGGCAGTGGTTGACGCAATTCCGACGCTTGAGACGACTAAGAAAAGGGCAAGTGCCATCCAGATGAGTGACATTTCGAAGATGACGACCACTCCGAGTAAAAGACTGCCCGTAAGCGCGATTAAGACTCCAACACCTAAAAGTTTAAGCTCACTTATACTTTCAGAGAGTTTACCAGTGACTTGAGCAGCGATAATAATCCCGATGCCATTTAGAGCAAAGAAAAGTGAGAAAGTTTGTGGAGATACACCGTATAAGTTTTGTAAAACAAAGGGTGAACCTGCAATGTAAGCAAACATACTCGACATGATAAAGGCTTGAGTGAGTGCAATCCCCATGAAAAAGGGGTCTTTTAATAAGGACTTAAATGTTTTAAGGACAGCAAAAACACCACGCTCAGCTCGATTTTCTTTAGCTAAGGTTTCAGGTAAAAAGAAAAAGACGCCTAGGATCATCAAAAGTCCAATCAGTGCAAGGAGATAAAAGACACCGACCCAAGATGTAAAGTTAAGGACAAAACCGCCAAAAATCGGCGCAAGAATCGGAGCTGCTCCATTTACCAGTGCTAAGAGTGCGATAAACTTAGTTAAATCCTTTCCAGAATATAAATCGCGGGCAGAGGCGCGTGCAATCACAATGCCTGCAGCAGCTGTAAAGCCCTGGAAAAAGCGAAAAATAATAAAGAAAAGAATATGTGTACTCATAGCAATTAAACTTGAGGATAAAATAAAACCAATCAGCGTGTAGGTCAGTGGCTTTCTTCTCCCGTGAATATCACTTAAGGGACCGAAAATGAGTTGACCAAATCCGAGCCCTAACAGGGTTGCAGTTAAACTCATTTGAACAAGTGAAGTTGAAGCAGATAAATCATCTGAGATATGTGGTAAAGCGGGTAGGTACATATCCATTGATAAGGGGCCAAAGGCTGTCAGTGACCCGAGTATGATAACGAGTAACCATTTTGGTGCAGGTAACTCTTTATGTTTGGCTAATTGACTGTGCGACAAAAAAACGCCTCCTAAATGATAATGATTATCATTATTTTAGCATGCCTTACTTAAATTAGATAATAATAAGATTATCGCATGTCAAAAGCGTGTTTTTCAGATAGAATAGAAGTAAATAAGCTTAGGTGGGGTGTGAAAGATGAAGGAACGTTTTTTAAAGAGTAAGAAGCTGATTGCGAATTATTACGGTTTCGCGAGTGTGCTTTTACTTTTATTTTATATTTGGTACAGGGCAAGTGAGGGGTTTGAAATGAATCTCCTTGTTTTTCTAGTCATTTACCTGCTCCTGTTTCCTGTTGTTTTACTGTTTACGCGGCGTTATGCCTTTCAAACATTTTTATTTGTGCTTGCCTTAATTACAGGAGTTTATAGTTTTTATCATTATTCAGTGCAAGATCATTCTTTTTTAAATGCTCTTTACTTCACCTTTCAATTATTTTTACTGATGACAGAGAATGTTTTTACTGAAAGTGGTTCGGCGATTGTCGAGTATCCTGCAACCGTTGAGGTCGCACGCTGGTCAGCTGCGGGATATACAATTTCAACGGTATTTATTGCTATGTACCGGATGTTAGAAGATTCTATTCGCTTGAGTCGTTATCAGTTATTTGGAGGGCACGATGTTGTAATTGGTTATAATGAGCCAGCTAAACGCTTGTTAGAAGATTTAAGTAAGCATCATAAAGCTTTAGTCTTAATCGCTGAAAATGTGCCCTTTGAAGACCAGGAATATTTAGTAGAAAACGGCATTGTTGTAATGAATGGTAAGCAGAATGACAGTGACTTATATCGTCGCGTTGGTTTAGAAAAGGCAGCACGTATTATTTTAATCGACGAGATTGATAATAAAAACTTAGATGAATTAATGACGATTGATGATTATTTATCTTTGCGCATAAAAAATAAAAAACCACACTTAGTCATTCATCTCACTCATCTGGAGTCACAATTACTTGTTGAGCGTTATGAACGTGAAGCAATCGGTCAAGACCGTGAATTACCCTTCCTACTCCAAAGTGTCAATATGTATCAGTTGCTCGCTCATAAGTTATTTGATGAACATCCTTTGTACCGAGATTATGAAACGGAAGTTCAGGCAGGTTTAGAGCAACCCTTTCACCTTCTTGTTGTTGGCTTTAAGGAACTTGGTGAGAGTATTGTCCTTGAGAGTTTACAACGTGCACATTATTACCCGAAGCAGCGCTTGAAAATAACAATTTTAGCTGAACGTGTGGGGCGGATGAAGCGGCAGTGGCAACGTCAATATCCGAAAAGTAATTATATCAGTGAGATTCACTTTCAGGCTTTTGATTTTGAGGCTGACTCCTTAGAGGAGTATATCGAAAAAGAAGGAGCAAGCCATGTTTATTTAACAGATGAGAGTTTAGAATTGATGGATGGCATTGATTTAACAAGTCTATTTCCAGAAAAGCCTATTTTTATGCCCTTTAAAAAAGAAGGTGCGATAGGGCGCTGGATCGAGTCAACAATCGACCGTGAACATCATTTGTACAGCACGGGCTTAGTTGAGGAGGTTTTAAATGAAGCCTACTTTATTAATGAGGAACTAACGACTCAGGCAGAAGACTTACACGATCAATTCATTGGGGATAAGGAAGAAGAAATTGATAAGTCATCGACCTATAAGGAACTTCCACAATATGCGAAAGAAAACTATTATTATGAATTGAGTCATGCGAAAATTAAACTTCTCTTGCTCGGTTTACAACCTTTTAAAAAAGGTGTCATGCCGTATGAGGCGATTTCAAAAGAAGAGTTTATCGAAATTGTAGAGCCTAAATTAGAAGAACTTGCTGCAATCGAACATCATCGTTGGCGTGCTTTTTATTATATGAAGGGTTGGGATGTGTTAAGGGGGCCGGGGAGAAATCTAATCGATGTAGACAATAAGTTACACCGGGCCCTTGTACCTTATGAAGATTTAGAAGATGTCTCAGAGCAGGTTGGGATTCATCTACAGAAGCGTCCTAAAAAGGCAGTCCTTTCTTTATATGATGCTTTTAATAGTTTGGGTTATGATCTTGTTCGTTTTAGTTGAAAAAAGATTTAAAAATCATACAATGGTTAAAGAAGGTCAAATTTGAAAGGGAGAGAGAAATAAATGGAAAAGAAGCAATTTCAGGCAGAATCAAAACGATTACTTGAACTTATGATTAACTCTATTTATTCACAAAAAGAAGTGTTTTTACGCGAATTGATTTCGAATGCAAGTGATGCGATTGATAAGGTTTATTATAAGACGCTTGCAGATGAGACATTAACATTTAATCGTGAAGATTACTTTATTACAGTGAATGCTGATAAAGAATCACGCACACTCACAGTCAGTGATACAGGAATTGGAATGACGAAAGAAGAGCTTGAGACAAACTTAGGAACGATTGCTAAGAGTGGTTCTCATGCCTTTAAAGAAGCTAATGAAATGGAAGAAGATTTTGACATCATTGGTCAGTTTGGTGTCGGTTTTTATGCAGCCTTTATGGTCGCTGATGAAGTGACAGTTAAGACAAAGGCATTTGGAGAAGATAAGGCATATCAGTGGCATTCAGATGGTTCAGATGGCTATACGATTAAAGAGACAGAGAAGGAAACGGTTGGAACAGAGATCATCCTAAAGATAAAAGAAGATACAGAAGAAGATAAGTATACAGAGTATTTAGATGAGTACCGCTTAAAAGAAATTATTAAAAAGTATTCTGACTTCATTCGTTATCCAATTAAGATGGAGCTAACCAAAACAGAAAAAGCAGAAGACTCAGATGAAACTGTTGAATATAAAGAAGAAGAAACGATTAACAGTATGGTACCGATTTGGAAGAAGAATCGTTCAGAACTGACAGAAGAGGATTATGTGAATTTTTATCAGGAGAAGCATTACGGATTCGATAAGCCACTTAAGTATATTCACACAAGTGTCGATGGGATGATTCGCTATCATGCCATTCTCTATATTCCAGAAACGATGCCCTTTGACTACTATTCACCAGAGTATGAAAAAGGCTTAGAGCTTTATGCAAACGGTGTTTTAATTATGGAAAAGAGTCCAGAGCTGATTCCGGATTACTTCAGTTTTGTTAAAGGAATGGTAGACTCAGATGATTTATCATTAAATATTTCCCGGGAAATGTTACAACAAGATCGTCAAGTTCAATTAATTGCTAAAAATATAGAGCGTAAGATTAAATCAGAACTAGAAGCGATGCTGAAGAAGGAGCGTGAAACTTATATTAAGTTTTATGAAACCTTTGGTCAGCAATTGAAGTATGGTGTCTATTCGGATTATGGGATGAATAAAGATAATTTGAAGGATTTAATCATGTTTTATTCATCAACCGAAAAAGCACTCGTCACTTTAAAAGAGTACCGCGAGCGGATGCCAGACGAACAAAAGTATATTTATTATGCGATTGGTGACTCAATTGAACGAATCGATAAGATGCCACAAGCAGAACTTGTGCGTGATAAAGGCTATGAAATTCTTTACTTTACAGATGATGTCGATGAGTTTGCCATTAAGATGTTAATGAATTATGATTCGAAGGAATTCCGTTCAGTGACAAGTTCAGATTTAGGAATTGAGATTGAAGCGGATGAAGAAGCAGAAAAAGCAGCAGATGAGAGTAAGGATTTATTTGCGAAAATGACAGAAATCTTAGGAAATAAAGTAAAGGAAGTTAAGGCTTCTTCCCGTCTTAAGTCACATCCAGTCGCTTTTTCATCAGACGGTGAGATTTCGATCGAGATGGAAAAAGTCTTGCAGCAGATGCCAGAAAATCCAGATGTAAAAGCAGAAAAGGTGCTTGAGGTGAATATTAATCATGAGGTCTACCAAGCCTTAAAGGACGCCTATGATTCTGATCAAGAAAAACTAAATTTATATACAGATTTACTTTATAATCAGGCCATGTTAATTGAAGGTTTACCACTTGAAGATCCGGTTGCCTTCTCAAATAATATTGCTAAAGTAATGAAATAATTAAAACACTGCCACATTTAAAATGTGGTGGTGTTTTTTTAATCTTCACTGCTTGAGTTATTATTTTTATTTGATAAAGTGAGAGTATCATGATTGTGAATAGGAGTTATAAAAGTGGCAGAGCGAAAGTTAGATCGTAAATTAGGAATTCGAACAGTAGGTATTAGAGAGTGGGGGAAGAAAAAAGCAGGACGTTATAACCGTTATGAAGCAACGCCTTATCAAGCCCTCGATAAGTTGTTTGAGCAGTACCGTTTAGAAGCGGACGACTATGTTGTTGATTTTGGTTCGGGGCGTGGACGTGTTTCTTTTTATATTCATAATAAATTTAATATCCCTGTCACAGGTGTTGAAGCGAATGACAAAACATTTGATGAGGCCTTAAAGAATGAGGAAAGTTATTTCAAGCAAACTAAAAAACAAGACGCACCTCTGCGCTTTGATTACGCACTTGCTGAGCAATATGAAGTAGATGATCAAGCAAATGTCTTTTATTTTTTCAACCCATTTTCGCTTAAAATCTTTCAAAAAGTCATGCGGAATATTTTAAAGTCGGTTGAAGCTCATGAGCGGTCGGTAGATTTAATTATTTATTATCCACTCGAGGAGTTTAAACAGTATCTACGTGAAGAAACTCCTTTTGAAATAATTAATAAAGTTCCCGCACATAAAGATCATGGTAGATATGGTAAGTTTATAATTTACAGATATGATCCCGTAAAAGAAAAAACCATTTAATGAAAATTAGATGGTTTTTTTAAGTGATTCTTCGTATAATAGATAATAATGTTGAGGTGGTCATGGTGAAAAAAATTATCGAATTTATCATTCAAATCGGAGTTTTATATCTTTTTTTTATGCTCGGTCGTTTAATTAAAAGTGTTTTTAATTTAATGATTCCAGCAAGTATTCTAGGCATGTTGCTATTATTTACAGCGCTTACATTGGGCGTGGTTAAATTAAGTTGGATTGAAAAAGGCGCAGAATTTATGATGCGACACTTAGTTTTCTTTTTCATTCCGCCGACTGTAGGTGTTATGAATTATTTTGATTTATTTGCGGGAAAAGGTATTTTATTAATTCTTATTCCCGTCTTAAGTACATTTTTAGTTATGCTTGTTTCAGGACATCTCGCACAACTTCTCACCCGTCTGACGAATCGAGGTGAAGAGTTATGAGTGACTTTACTTTTATTCTTGGTTTTTTACTCTTAACCATACTTGCTTATAATGCAGCACGCTGGTTATATGGGCGTGTTCATACACCTATCTTGCTTCCGATTACAGTTTCGACCTTTATTATTATTGTTTTTTTAAGCAGCTTTTCGATTGATTATGAGACCTATATGTTAGGTGGCGATCTGATTAGTATGTTTTTAGGGCCGGCAGTTGTTGCGCTAGCCTACCCATTGTATAATCAAAGACATTTATTAAAAGGTTTAGCCTTACCTGTGATTGTAGGGACTTTTATTGGTGCAATTGTAGGTCTTGTCTCTGGCGTGATATTAACGAAATGGGCTGATTTTCCTGATGAAGTAATTTATGCCTTAATGCCTAAGTCTGTGACGACTCCAGTCGCTATGGATTTAACGGCTGGACTGGGTGGAATTATCCCACTTGCAGCCGTCTTTGTAATGATCGCAGGAATTAGTGGTGCAACTCTAGGACCTTATCTCTTAAAATGGTGCAAAGTAAATACAGTGATTGGTAAGGGGGTAGCCATGGGGAGTGGCTCACATGGTGTAGGTACAGCTAAAGCCTTAGAGAATAGTGAACTTGAAGGTTCATTTAGTTCAATTGCAATGATCTTAAGTGCTGTCTTTGTTTCCTTTCTCACACCACTTTTAATGCCTTTATTGATGTAAATTATTCCTTTTTTTGTTTTTTAATTTCTTCATTTGAAAGGTTATTAGCTAAATCAAATAATTTATCTACTTCGGATAAAATCTGAATAATTTGTGGTAAAAAAATTTTCCCTTGAGCGGTTAATTCGACTCCATGCCAACTGCGAATAAAGAGTGCGGCATTTAACTCTTTTTCTAAAACTGCGATTCGATTACTTAGTGTAGGTTGGGTGATGTGAAGTGTTTTAGCTGCTTTAGAAAAGCTTTTACATTCAACAACAGCAAGGAATGAACGTAAATTAT
>JASLIE010000226.1 GCA_030152985.1 Bacillaceae bacterium | reverse complement strand
TCTAAAACCTGAACAACTATACTGTTCCCTGCTAATTTAATGAGTTTAGAGTTTGGTAAAATCTTTTTAGTTAATTCTATTTCATTTGGTTCAACTAACTTATCGAAGCTTTCTTCCTCAAAACCCATTAACAAAAAACATTCTCTAGGCGTTAAATTTCTATACTTTTTATTTCGTTCTGTTAAAAACTCATCTTCATATATAATAATTCCCGAATTAGGATGACGATCTTGCTTTGTAGTAACAGTACGAGCGTATTCGTGATTCAGTGGGGTTGTTCCTCTAGCCAATATCTTATTATTTAAATATATTTTTTCTCTTGAAGGAGTAAATGTCGGTGTACTCTCAATAGCTTCATTTTTATAAATTTTGTTTGAATAATCGAGGCGTAAAAATTCTCCTAATGGTCTCATTTCTTCAGGTGCATAAGATACTCTTTCCAAATCATTCAAAAAAAAGTAAGATTCTACTTCACTTCTTTGTTCATCAGTGTCTGTTAGAACACTAATCATATAAGTTCGTATTCTCGACTGCGGTATCCCGAAATTTCTCGCATCTAATGTGTAGATTTTATTATAATAGCCTAGTCCTTCTAAAAACTTTTGCCATTCGTTAAAGTTATCAATATGTTTTTCTGATAATATATTGCTTACATTCTCCATTACTAAAAACCTTGGTAACTCTTTATCTGATTCTTTATATTCTATCAATAATCGTTCAATTTCCCACAGTAATGTTGAACGGTTATTTGCATCTCGATCTATCCCACCTGTATTACAATGCCAATGACCACTTACAGATAAATCTTGACACGGAAACGAATACGTTAATATGTCCGTGTCTGGTAGCTCTTCTGCATGAACAGCTGTAATGTCAACTAGATTATTTGTTCGTTCAATCGCATGAGCAATGCCCTTTAACTGTAATAAATTTAGTGCTGATAAGGCACGCTCTGTTAACGGTTTACTCCCGTCACTCGACAAATTAAATTGTAATAAAAAATCAATTATAGATTCTTTTGTGTGATGTCGATATATCGATAAATCTTGATAGCCGTTATGAATTAAATCATAAGCATAGACCGCACTAATTTCCCATTCCACGATTGCCTTAACTTCATGGTCAATTGCAGCATTCTTCAATGCCTGTACTTGGCTACCTATGCCACTAAAAGCTTCTACAATCTTTAACACAAACGTACCTCCTACAAATACTCCTCAATCTAATAAAAAGTCCATGATAAATGTATTCTTTTTGTATTTGAAAAAATTTACACTTGTTCGACCATACTCCTTTAAATGATGATAAGTAATCACTGTATTCTCCTTTAATTTTAATCTATATAGAAAATACCTATGAATATCCACATCTTTAAAATGCAACTCCCTGCTAAAGTTTCCTCGTAACTGGGCTTGAAACTTATACCCATCATCCGTGTATATCGTGAACTCACAATCAGTTGGGAAAAATTTAGAAAATCGAAATCTAGAATTCCCTTCTTTTATGTAAGCTTGTTGACCATCCAAAAATTTTGCATTAAGACCACTCTTTTTATAGTATCGATCTTGTTCTATTGGTAAAACTAAATTAATCTGAATATTGTCGAACCACCGCCAATTTGCTGAATCTTTTAGTAATGACATCGTTACTTTAAAATCTTTCAAAAATTCTTCGGTTACAATGAGCTCATTGCTTGAACCAGAATCTAATTCATTAGTTGTCAGTACATCAAAATCCACTTTATTTATTACAATTGGTACATACTCTTCGATATTCGGCAATGTACAAATAAGTGAATATTCTTTTTGTTCTTCAAAAATAGAGCTTACGTCTTCTTTTGTTATAATCATCAATTCTCGATTATGAATGAATCCATTCTCAGTAAAATTAGATGATCCGATAAATGATACTTTAGAAGATTTTTGGTATGTAAATTCTAGAAGTTTAATATGTGTAGGTGAATATCCCTTATCTTGATAAAAAATATTCACCTTTTCATTTTTAGTTAACTTGACATAAGCATCATGAGAGTTTCGAGGAATTCCTTCTTGTGACATTCCTATATAGAGATCCATACTGAGATGGGGCAAGTCACTCACTACTTTTTCGACAAAACTAGGAGAACAGTACCCCGTAATAATATTTAAATGGACAGCTTCTTTTCCATAACATAAAATAATCGTTTCATATAAATTATGTTTAACTACTTTTGTCATGAACTCTCTTCCCTTAATGCTGCTTCGAATAAGCTTTTCACATAACCTACTATACCGCCTTCTACTAACTCTGGGGATGTTGTCAATAGGCGAGCTGTATTTATTTTCAGAAGTGTTCTAAACAATTCTCTTGAGCGATCTTCATAGTCATTATATTGCAACATAAGCTCTCTGTATACTTCAACATGATATCCAATACCTGGTCGTTCTACTAATTGAACAACTGTATCTGTAGTATTTGTCTTTAATATTTCATAAGTTGATAGTTTATCTCCTTGCCAAGAGAGATGAATATACCACCAAATTGCTTTTAACCAAATTCTTCGTGTATTTTTAAAATACCTTTCTGCGTTTAGCCCCCAACGTGCATGAACAATATCAGGAACTACTCTAACTGATAAATATCTCCAAATATCATTATAGGTCGCAATACGATTTGTAAAATCTATTTCATCATTTAAATATTCATACAGTTCAATTCCGAAAGCTAAATCAAACTTATAATCTAACTTATTCATCGTTTCAAATCCATGTTCTTCGAATACTTTATTTCTAATATTAATTAGTGTTTCTCTCACCAATAGTAAGTCTTTCATAGGCTCTATAGGTTCAACCTTATCCACCAATACTTCTAATTTGTCAAAATCTCTTTGAGCGTTACTTACATCATAAATGATTTGATCCCAAGTAATCACTTAACTCACCTCCTAAAATAGTTTGTATTCCCAATAACGGCGTAAAGAATTAGATACTGAAAAAGCAGACGAGATATCAATCTCAAAAGTTGTTATCCAGTAAGCAACTGCTGCTAAAATGCTGTTTGGTTCTGCATCTTCAAAGTCTTCTACTGTGTAGCCGTCATTAAACAAAACATCATTTATAATATAGGCCATTGCTTGCACAATAATATCTCCCATAAAACGTTTATTCACTCGGTTCTTACCTTCTTTTAATTGAGCAAAGAGTGGATGTGCAATATTTAAACTCAGGTTTATATTAGATACATCGAATGTATCCAAATTAGGTTCAATCCAATTTTTTTCTAGTATCCAGAGTGGTCCATCTTTTTCTTCAAATTCTGTGATTGGGAATATAGATCCGTCACCATCTACATAAATAATGATGTTTCCGATATCACCTTCGTTTAATTTCATCCCTACAATATCGGTTTGAAAAGCCCCTCCTGATTGATAATCTTTTAAATATATAAGAAAGTCAATATAAATCACACCACGAATAGAAGATTTGGGAAAGTTATATTCAAATGATACATCAGTTGGTTTCTCTGTATATTCTAAACTTCCGAAATTAACAACCTTTTGAAAGTTTGAAGTTGTTGAGTGAATATGAGCCGCAAAGCCAATTTTATTCTCTGAAGATGTTACACCACTTTCTCCAAAAAAATAGGAAGGATTAGTTATTTTGATCATCTGTTCAACTTTCAAGTTATGATTAATCGGTGACCATAGAGAATCCAACTCTGTCATTAAAACGATTCTGTCCTCATGTTCACATAAGATATTCTTTTCCAAATCAGTATCGTCTAAATAAGAGATTATAGGCTTCTCCAATGAATATCCTGCTTTTTCTAACAGTTGATTATCAATTTTTTTAAATAATGATATTTGATTCGTTACTTGACTCATAACCATTCTCCTCCATATCTACTCTTCTGTTCTCATTGATAATATTGGTAAATAGAGCAATGAATGGACTTGTATTGTTAAACTACCTTCAATAACTGTTTTATTTGCATCTTCTGATTCAATTTTAAAACCTTCAAATCCGTCATCTTCTATTTCAAAGTTATATTTTGAATGGTGAATTACAGAATACTCACTTTCAATTGCTTGTTCATTAATTTTATAAATAGTAGCATTTACAATTGACAGTGGAAACTTTAAATTTTCTATTCCCTTTTTCCATTCAATAATGTTCATCTTTTTTTCTTGAGTAGACACTTGTAAATATAGTATGCTTGTTGATTTTGCTGCTACAAAAGCACGGAATTCTACTTCAATTAGTTCAGAGGTTAGTGGTTTTGTATTTAATAAAGTTACTTCTGATTTTTGTCTTACTTGTCGCTTAGGGTCCGCTTCTGTAGATTTTTTTGGGGGCGCAACTGCAGAGCTTTTACCAAAGTTACGTGGCGGCATGAACATCGCGCCGAATTTTCTAGACAAACCAGATGTTACGCTCCCCTTATCTTCATCTAAGTGTTCTTTATAATAGTTGAGGATGGCACTTTTCGTATATTTTTGCATACGATCAATAATACTCATCCCTGCTCGATCTGTCCAATCCGCATGGTCGGAGTTTTCAGTTGCTCTTAAATAACTCTCTAAATTCGTATATCCCAAATCTTTATTTTTTAATTCTGCATGTGAGTTCGGTACAAAGAAACCGATTAGTAAATGGCGTTCTTCTTGTTTCACTTCGTAAGGTAACCATTTTCTGTTGTTTGTAAATTCGATTACCATACCTGGTTTACGGCTGTACGCCATAACTTTCATTTCATTATTTTCAATTGCTGATTTATCTCGAAATCCTAAAAAGGCTAAACCTGACAACTTATTATTTGGAGGTAACATATCTAACTCTTTTTCACCTAATTCACAAAATGCTACTCTTCCTTCCGCTTGTTTTTTGTCTTCTAAAACTGTTCTTCCTAGTTTCACATCTTGAACGTGAATATCTTTTTCTGTTGATTTTCCAGATAAGGCAGCATTGTATACCTTTTGATAAATGTTAAAAATTGGTTCGAAATTATAGTTTGGAGCGAGTAATTCTCCGTTCACAGTACATTTTAGAATTGAATTCCCTAAATATTCATAATAAACATCATTTAAAATACGTGGAAAATACCATCTTTGAATAGACATTTTTATAGCTTCTACTCGATTTTTTTCCCAAGGAAATATGATAACTTCTTCCGATGAAGCAAGATCATCCAGTGCTGGTTGAATATACGGAATGATAATTGTTGTTCCAGTTTCATTTGAGGTATAGGGCTCTAAACTAAACTTAGATAGAAATTCTTTTATAGTTTGATGGTTTGTTATAGGGAAAATTCTTTCCTTGTCTTCAGCATATTCCCCCCACCAAGCAATTCCTCGCTCAGCTATTGGTAAAAGTCTCTCTTTTTGTTTTGGGCTCTCAATAAGAGATGCTATTAATCTTTCTTCATATCCCTCTTCTACTCGAATTCTCGTATAATAGATAACTATTCCAATTCCTATGCGGAAATAACTGGTTTTACCTAACCCCCAACTACCTCCTGCTCCTTCTTGTTCTTGATTCTTACCAATGCCAAAAACAAGCTTATGAAAATTACTTTTGTTAAGAACATTTGAATCGTTAGAAGCATAATCGCCAGTTAAACCTACTGTATTTTTATCACTCACAGCTAGAAATTCCTGTCGACCTGCATATTTTTGATTTAATTCATCAGTAATTTCATCAAAGTAACTGGAAACCTTTTCATTTTCAAATGTACCTAGATGAAAATCAACTTCTGTAATTCTTTCACCTGGCTTTGCGGCATCTAAACTATTTTGCAACGATTCACGTACTAGTAAATCTGTAATAGGTAAGCTTATGTTTTGCAATGATCTCAATATTGCATCTCCATCTTGTGACATACTTTGCACATCATTTGGAGCTATTTTTAATTGCATTACTCTTCCTCCTCTACATCTTCGATATCCTCGATGTCTCCATCTTTATTTAATTTTATTGCAATAGTTTTAGATACTCCTCCCCTACTTTCACCGGGAATCATTATATTAATCCCTATAATGTCTTCTGAAAATTCTAATGGTGCTCGTTGCACTCCTTTTTTCTCTGGGACACTATCTTTGTTAATTCGATAGATAATGAGTTGTGGAATATCTCCATAGTTATATTTTCTTCTAATTCGCTGTACTTCCGATGGTTTTGTTTCACGCCACTCTTCTGGTGATAATTCTGCATCGATATCGATTAATAAATCCTTAGGGTTACGTAAGGTACCAATATTTGAAATTTGATCGGTACTACGACTAATGAGTTTTGTACGTGTTACAGATTCTGGATTATAACCATGAATATTCCAACTTTCACTATTTCCATCGTACTTTCTAACCTCACCTTTACTTGATAAAATAACACTCCAATTATTTAATTCTTGTCCACTATTCTTTTCGACCCAATTGATTAAAGCAGAGAGACTCGACATTCTTTTATCTAATTGGCAGACTTTATATTGTTGTAAGTATGTCACTACATCTTCAGTCTGAACACCTCGCCAAATTAAGTTACTTCCTCTTACCTCAGGTTGATTTAATGAATTTAAAAACGACTCTGTTATTTTTAAATTATGTTTTAAATCAATAATATTATCTTCGAAATAAACAGTTTGACGATTATATCCCGCAAAGTTGAAGTCCACAGTTTCGGCTGATTGGCTCTTTTGATCTGATGTCACACGCAACCATTGATAATTTGGAGAGTTCTTTACTCTAATCGCATAATCGTTCAAATCCATTCCTGAATTACTAAAATCCTCTATCTCTTCTCTTAATTCTTCATTCATTTGTGCTAAAAATGAAAATTTATCCAACAAATCATTTGTTAACCAAATTCTTGGAAAAACCTCATATCCTCGACGATATCCGAACCATCTACCCATTTGCATTAAAGTGTCTGCCTGTTTCGATTCTCGAATAAAAAATGTACACACTAAACCTTCCAAAGTTAATCCACGAGATAAAGTATTGCCACCAATCACAATAAAAGCTGGTGCAGTTGTTTGTTGTTGACTTGGATAGACAAGTCTAACAATTTGATCAGCTTCTTTTGCAACACTATTATCTACTACTAAATGTATACCTTTATGGTAATCTGGTTGACCTTCAGAACCAATAGGAATATGACTCAGGTATTCTTCACCTTTATGTCTAAATAATCTCTCTAGTTGCTTCTTTACTTCCTTCCACTCTGGATAATCGGGGACTAGTTCTGGGTTTGAATAACCATCCATACCATCTAAAAAATGATTTCTTGTAAAATCAATACTTTCATTTTCATAAAGTATCTTCATCTCTTTTAGAACTTTAGATTGATTTCTTTTAAGATACTGTAAATAATCAGCTACAAGGTTTTTTATCTGTTCGTGCGCATCTACTTGCATACTTGTATGAATGAGCATACTAATAGGATCACGATAATGTAATGCTCTTAAAGCCGCTACTGACAATAAAAACCATTGAATCGAATCCTTAAAACTTTGCGGAATCGTGTGAGCACCTTCTCCTTTTTGAATCTCTTCAACAATTTTTTGTTCATGAGCTGGTATCTCTCTTACGACATCAATTAATGGCACCGATTCAGGCTCTTCAAGTCCAAATATTTGTTTCGGACCGATATACTCTTTAGGAGTATTTAATAACACTACAAAGTTGTGAGGAAATAAAGTTCCCGGTCCTGATTCATTGAGAACGTTCGCATATGGTGTGGCTGTATAGGCAATATAATTCATACCCGCTACTTTATCATCATGTACTAAGTTTTTAAGTAATCGATTTATCGCCGTCGGATCCTCTTCTTCTAATACATTATTAGTATTAATACTCGCTTGATCCGCTTCATCATCGATAATTAAGATTTTAAGTTGTTCTGCTTTTTTAACATCTGAATATAGCCATGCAATAAAAGACTCTAGACGTTTACTGTTTTTAAGCAAAACTGTGAAATACCTATCTCGACTTTGAGAATCTAAATTTAATTGACTAATATCATGTTCCGCTTGGTGAGAACTTAATGATGGGTTAGCGATTTGTTTCCAATTAAGATTACCGCTACCTTCAGATGAATTTAAATCGCTATAAAGCCGTTTCGCTGTTTGCTGTCGCAATTTTTCAATAACACCTGTTAACACTACAAAATAGTTAAAACCATTGTCGGCAGCCATTGCAATTAAACCTGCCATATTTGCTGTTTTTCCAGATTGAACATTGCCTACAACTAAACCTCTAACAGGCCTTTTATTTTTCGTATCCATATCCAAATGCTTTAATATTTCAAATGAAGATTGCTCTAAATTTTCGATAGATTCTGTTGACCACTTTTTATCGATTAGCCGATTTTTATACATCACCCAAGTTGAGTAAGCATCCTTAGGTATCTGAGCATCACTTGAAACATCTGCTGCAAGCTTAATAGTCTTTTTTTCTTCATTCCTTTTAATCATATAAGAGATTAAATCGTTCCATAATTCAAGTGTATATTCCCCTGACTCTAACCCTAAAAAATTTTCCACCAAATCATTTTTAATATTGTCTGGTAAATTATTCAGAGTAGGACCTAAACACTCTTGTGATCTTATGATTTCCCAATCTTCATGCTTCGCATATTGTTCCTCAATATAATGTTTCGCTTTTGTATATTTGATATCATGAAACTGCATAGTCTATTTCTCCTTTCAGACTCACAAATTTTAATTTTATCTTGAATATTCCTATAATATCTCCTTTACATTGTATCATTTTTTCTTAACTTTCCAAGAAGATGTAAATTTATATACATAAACATGTCTGAATCTTAAAATTGATACAATTTTCAATCAAAATATTTATACATGACTAATTATTTAGTTTTTGAGTTTTATATGTTATAATTTCCTTAATTTAGGAAGGTTGTGAGGGTGTGAAAGAGAAACATTTTGAAACGATTGAAGAA
>JASLIE010000218.1 GCA_030152985.1 Bacillaceae bacterium | reverse complement strand
AATACGGGTATTTATAATACTGATAAGGACAAAAGCTGTTAGCAGTCCGTAACTTAAGACATTATTGGCTAAAAAAACAATAATGACATAAAAGAAAATAATCATAATTTTAGTCCGTGGATCTAGCCTGTGAATGAGCGAGTTACCTGGGACGTATTGTCCGATAATCATTGAACCTCCCATTAAGGTCGCCTCGCTTTATAAGTGGATTCGATATAGTCAGCCAAATCATCTAAATGACCTAGTTTGAGTGATTCTTCGAGTTCAAACTTGGCTTGATAAGCGCGCATGAATTGAATCGATTCAGGTAGATCTAAATTAACTTTCTGTAAGGCTTCAACTTGGACTAAAACTTCCTCTGGCTTGCCTTCCATATAGAGCTCACCTTGATTCATAATAATGATGTGATCCGCATACTTGAGCGCATCTTCCATACTATGAGTGACGAGCACAGTGGTCACCTCTTCTGTTTGGTGAATCTCATAAAACATGTCCATGATTTCTTTTTGCCCTCGTGGGTCGAGTCCTGCTGTTGGTTCATCTAAAACAAAGACGCCTGGCTTTGTCGCAAGCACTCCAGCAATTGCGACACGCCGCATTTGCCCACCACTTAACTCAAATGGTGAACGCTCAAGTAAGTCTTCGGCAAGTCCGACTTGCGGGATAATTTCTTTGATCCGTCGATTAATTTCTGCATCAGAAGTACCAAAGTTTTTCGGTCCAAAAGCAATGTCTTTTCTAACCGTTTCTTCAAAGAGCTGATGCTCAGGATACTGAAAGACAACGCCTACTTGGCTTCTTAATTGCTTAATTTCCTTTTCCTTCTTCTCTTTATTTAGGATAAAGTCGCCTACTTTAACAGTTCCTTCTGTCGGAATCGATAGTCCGTTTAAATGTTGAATCAGGGTTGATTTACCTGAACCCGTATGACCAATGATCGCAACAAAAGTTCCGCTCGGAATATGAAAGGAAATATTATGAAGCGCTTGATGGGCAAAAGGGGTATTCGGTTGATATGTATAACTTACATTTTCGAGTGTAATGTCCATAATGCTTCTAATAACTCCTCTTCATTTAATGGTTGATTGTCAATCTTGAGACCGCGCTCGTTCAAAGCAGCTGTCAGTTGAGTGATAAAGGGAATATCTAAGCCCAATGCTTGGAGTTGGTCTTTTTCTTTAAAGATCTCCCTTGGTGGGGCGTCACGCCAAACCTGTCCCTTATTTAAGACGATTGCTCGGTCAGCTAAGGCGACTTCCTTTAAATCATGAGTGATTGTAATTAAAGTAAGTTGGTGAAGCGCTTTAATCTCAGCCACAGTTTTCATAATTTCTTTCCTACCCCGTGGATCAAGCATGACAGTCGCTTCATCTAGAATTAGTAAATCAGGTCTGACAGCAAGGACACCTGCAATGGCGATGCGTTGTTTCTGACCACCTGATAGTCGGTGTGGCTCTGTCAGTAAATAGTCCGTCATCCCAACAGCTTCAAGCGATCTGGCAATACGTTCATGCATGAGCGCACGCTCCATGCCACGGTTTTCCATTCCAAAGGCGACGTCGTCTTGAACAGTGGCCCCGACAAACTGATTGTCTGGATTTTGAAAGACCATCCCGACTTCTCGGCGAACGTCCCAAACACTTTCTTCCTTGAGTTCGATTTCATTAATAAATATCTTTCCTTCGGTCGGAAGTAAGAGGCCATTCATTAATTTGGCTACGGTTGATTTTCCCGATCCATTGTGACCAATGATGGCTAGCCACTCATTGCTGTTGATTGTAAAACTGACATTTCGCAGTGCCCATGGCGCATCTTCACGGTAGCGAAATGAGACATTTTCAAATCGAACGATTAAAGACATTGATTTCCCCCCGCTCTGTTTACTCATTAAACCTATTATACACGAAATAAGCCTTCTTGATGATTAAAGTTATTAAAAACACAAAAAGGCCGGATGAACACTAGATTTTACTCTAGATTCTATCCCGCCCTCATATGCGTTTATAATTAAGCTTCTTCTGTTCCTTCAACTAACTCTAAAACTACCATGTTTGCTCCGTCTCCACGGCGTGGTCCAAGCTTCATAATGCGCGTGTAACCACCTTGTCTTTCCTCATAGCGGTCAGCGAGTTCGCCGAATAACTTTTTAATTACAGTCGTCTCTTCAAGATCTCTCTCAAATAAGAATGACTTCGCCTGGTTTTTAGCATGTAAATCTCCACGCTTACCAAGTGTAATCATTTTATCAACCGAACGCTTTAATTCTTTTGCTTTTTCTTCAGTCGTTTCAATGCGCTCATAGGCAATTACGTCTGTTGTTAAGTTGCGAATTAAAGCTAAGCGATTGTCTGTACGACGTCCTAATTTTCTAGCCATAAGTTATCCCTCCCCTTTTACCTCGGTGTTAATCTTCACTGCGTAAGCTTAAATCAAGCTCTGACAACTTTGACTTCACTTCATCAAGTGATTTACGACCTAAGTTACGTACTTTCATCATGTCGTCTTCTGTCTTTGTTGACAATTCTTGTACAGTGTTAATTCCTGCTCGCTTCAAGCAGTTATACGATCTCACAGATAAGTCTAGTTCTTCAATCGTCATTTCCATGACTTTTTCTTTTTGGTCTTCTTCTTTTTCTACCATGATTTCTGCATTTTGTGCATCATCTGTTAGACTGACGAAGATATTCAGATGTTCCGTGAAAATTTTTGCACCTAAAGAGATTGCTTCTTCCGGGCGAATACTTCCATTTGTCGTCACATCAAAAGTAAGCTTATCAAAGTTCGAGTCCTGACCGACACGTGTATTTTCAACTTGATACGTCACGCGTGATACAGGTGTGAAAATTGAGTCAATCGGAATGACACCTATCGGTTGATTGTCTTTCTTATTCTCCTCAGCAGTTCTGTAACCACGACCACGTTCAGCCGTGATTTTCATGTAAAGACTTCCTTTACTATTTAACGTAGCAATGTGTAAGTCAGGGTTTAATACCTCAACGTCACTATCATAGGTAATGTCTGCAGCTGTGACTGCACCTTCACCTTTTACGTCAATCTCAAGTGTCTTTTCTTCTTCGGAGTAGATTTTTAATGCTAACTTTTTCAAGTTTAAAACGATTGTTGTAACGTCTTCTACTACACCGTCAATTGTTGAGAACTCATGCAGTGCACCTTCAATTTGAACCGAAGTGACTGCTGCACCTGGTAAAGAAGATAGGAGTATACGACGGAGTGAGTTACCAATCGTCGTCCCATATCCTCTTTCAAGCGGCTCAACTACAAATTTACCAAATGTAGCATCTTCACTTACTTCAATCGTTTCTATGTTTGGTTTTTCAATTTCGATCATTTCGTCAAGCCCTCCTTCAAAACTAAACGTCTAAATCCAAGTAGTTTGAATTTAATGTGATTTTTCGCATCTCTTAATTGTTGATAAAGGCATCCTTAAAATGAATAACTAACAATTATAGACTGACCATTTCGAATGGAAGTAATCACACTCGACGTCTTTTTGGTGGGCGACATCCGTTATGTGGAACTGGTGTAACGTCACGGATTGCCGTAATATCAAGTCCAGCTGCTTGAAGTGAACGAATTGCTGCTTCACGTCCTGCACCAGGTCCTTTAACTGATACTTCAAGTGTTTTCATACCTGTTTCAAGTGCTGACTTAGCTGCTGCTTCTGCCGCCATTTGAGCCGCAAAAGGAGTAGATTTACGTGAACCTTTAAAACCTAATGCTCCAGCAGAACTCCAGCCTACCGCATTACCTTGCATGTCAGTAATTGTCACAACTGTGTTGTTAAATGTTGAATGAATGTGAGCAATTCCTGACTCGATAACGCGTTTTACACGACGCTTACGTGGTGCGTTTGTTTTCTTAGCCATATTTAATCAAGACCTCCTTTTTACTTATACTCTACGTGCTGAAACAACTTGACGTGGTCCCTTACGAGTACGTGCGTTGTTTTTTGTTTTCTGTCCTCTTACCGGTAGGTTACGACGGTGTCTCATCCCACGGTATGAACCAATTTCTGCGAGTCTCTTAATGTTCATTGAAACTTCACGACGAAGGTCCCCTTCAATCGTATATGCTTCAACTGCTTGACGGATCTTACCAAGTTCTTCTTCTGTAAGGTCACGTACGCGCGTATCTTCAGATACACCAGCAGTAGCTAAAATTTCTTGTGAACTACTTTTACCGATTCCATAGATAGAAGTTAATGCAATAACAATACGTTTATCTCTTGGAATATCTATACCAGCTACTCTTGCCATTAGTTAATACACCTCCTGTTTAATTAACCTTGAGTTTGTTTATGTTTAGGGTTTTCACAAATTACCATTACTTTACCCTTACGTCTGATGATTTTACACTTTTCACAAATTGGTTTAACTGATGCTCTTACTTTCATCATTTTACCTCCTTTAATACGGAGTCGCTCGCTTATTTATAGCGATAAGTGATTCGACCTTTTGTTAAGTCATATGGCGATAATTCCACCGTCACTTTATCTCCTGGTAGTATACGGATGAAATTCATACGAATCTTACCTGAAACATGTGCTAAGACAGTATGTCCATTTTCTAATTCTACGTTAAACATTGCGTTGGGTAATGTTTCTGTCACAGTACCCTCAACTTCAATTACATCATCTTTCGACATCGTGTGGGTCTCCCTTCTCTAATTCAGTCACAGCTTCACTTGCAGCTTTTGCAACAGCAAATCGTAACTTTCCATTCGAGACACGATTAGTCTCTAGCAGACTTGTGCGAACTTCTTCAGATATAATTTCTAAAAGTTTAATATGCTTTATACTTTTCTTTTTAGGTCGATCATATTTGCGTTTATCTCCGTCTGCTAACAATACAAACCGGTCATTGATTATCTTTATAATCACTGCGAATTGGCCTCTTTCTCTTCCTTGGACAACTTCAACAAGTTGTCCAATTTGAGGGCCAGTCTCACTTACTTTCAATGAACGACCACCTACTTAAGTTTATTCAAAAAATATATGACATACTTATAACTTTGCTTTTATATCAGTAAACACATCGTTTATGTCTTGATCACCATTTACAGGCATTAACACGCCTTTTTCTTGATAATAGTCAAGAAGTGGTTGTGTTTGATTAATATTAATTTCGAGTCTGTTCTTAACAGTTTCTTCGCTATCGTCTTCACGTTGTCCGAGTGTGCTGCCGTCTTTGTCGCAAAGACCCTCTTTGGCTGGTGGATTAAAGATGACATGGTATGTCGCACCACAGCTTGGGCAAATGCGTCTTCCTGTGAGACGCTCAAGCAATTTGGCTTGAGGCACGTCGATATGAATCACGTGATCGATTTGCTTATTTAAATTAGCTAAAATCTCTTCTAAGGCTTCTGCTTGTGGAATTGTACGTGGAAAACCATCTAGTAAAAATCCTGCCTCGCAGTCTTTCATAGCTAAACGTTCTTCGACAATCCCGTTTGTTACCTCATCGGGAACAAGTGCACCTTCATCAAGATAGCCTTTAGCCTTCTTACCTAGAGGTGTACCCTCTTTGATTGCTAAACGAAACATATCTCCTGTTGAAATGTGGGGAATATTGTACGCTTCTTTAATCTTTTCAGCTTGTGTACCTTTACCTGCACCAGGCAGGCCCATTAAAATAAGATTCACTTAAGTTCTCCTCACTTTCGTTTGGAAAGGATTAACGAATAAATCCTTTATAATGACGTTGAACTAATTGACCTTCTAATTGTTTCATCGTCTGAAGTGCAACCCCTACTACAATGAGTAAGCTTGTTCCTCCAATTTGTACTGCTGATGGAAGATTTGCAAGTCCACCTAAAAGAATCGGCATGACTGCAACTGTTGCTAAGAAGATCGAACCGACAAATGTTAAGCGATATAATACGCGCGTTAAATAGTTCTCAGTATTATGACCTGGTCTAATTCCTGGTACATAACCACCTTGTTTTTGAAGGTTTTCTGCCATCTGCTCTGGATTAACCTGAACAAATGTATAGAAGTATGAGAATGCAATGATTAAAACAACGTACAATATCATTCCAATCGGTTGTGTATAGTCAAAAATAGATTGAACTGTATCTGCAAATTTATTACCTTCAAAGAAGCCTGCAATTGTTTGCGGTGCGACGATAAATGCAATCGCAAAGATAACCGGTATCACACCTGCTGCGTTAACTTTTAGAGGTAAATGTGTCGAGTGCCCACCAACTGGTGAACGGTTCACAACACGCTTTGCATACTGAATTGGTATCTTACGTTCAGCTTGTTGTATGTAAATTACACCAACAGTAACAGCTAAAATAACAAGTAAGATGAGTAATACAATAACAATATTAATAAATAACTCTTCACCTGGATTAACAAAATAATGACCGTATAATTGAGCAACTCCTGTTGGGACTCCTGCTACAATACCACCGAAGATGATAATTGAAATACCATTACCAACTCCATTAGCCGTTATTTGTTCACCTAACCACATTAAAAATGCAGTTCCTGCGGTTAAGACAAGTGCGATCACTAATATCTTTGTCGTACTCGGATTTAAAATAAGTTGTCCACCCATCTGCTGTGCCATCGCATTAAAACCAATTGACATTGCGATCGCCTGAACAAATGCGAGAACGATTGTTCCGTATCTTGTTACTTGAGCGAGCTTTTTACGGCCCATCTCACCTTGACTCTTCCACTCTGTAAACTTAGGAACAACATCCATTTGAAGTAACTGCATAATGATTGATGCAGTAATGTAAGGCATGATTCCCATTGCTAAGATTGAAAAGTTTTGTAATGCTCCACCACCAAATGTATTTAAGAATCCAAAAACATTTTGAGTTGTATCTCCCGGTCCTGTTTCGAATAATTGTTTTAACACTTCACTGTTTGTGAATGGTACTGGAATATGTGCCCCGATGCGGAAGACAACCAACATAAGTAGTGTGAAAATAATCTTATCTCTTATGTCTTTAACTTTAATAAAATTCGAGATTGTACGAAACATTAGATCACCTCTGTTTTGCCGCCAGCTGCTTCGATCGCTTCTTTAGCTGTGGCTGAAAAATGATTCGCTTTGACAGTTAATTTCTTATCAAGTGAACCCTTTCCTAAAACTTTTAATCCTGATTTTAACTTGCTCACAACTCCAGCTTCAACAAGTTGTTCTGGCGTAATCTCCGTACCATCTTCAAATTGATTCAATGTTTCTAAGTTAACAATCGCGTACTCTTTACGATTAACGTTAGTGAATCCGCGCTTAGGTAAACGTTGGAATAATGGTGTTTGTCCCCCTTCAAAACCTGGACGAACGCCTCCACCTGTACGAGCGTTTTGACCTTTATGCCCTTTACCTGAAGTCTTACCAAAACGTGATGACATCCCACGACCTACGCGTTTACGTCTGTGACGTGATCCCTCAACTGATTTGTATTCATGTAGTTTCATTTGCGAGCACCTCCTTTATATCTTTTAATAACATTAAGCCTCTTTAACAGTAACTAAGTGAGATACTTGATTAATCATACCGCGAATAACCGGTGTATCTTCAACAACGATAGAACTATTCACTTTCTTAAGTCCTAAAGTCTTAACCGTATCAACTTGCTTTTGATTACGTCCGATAGTGCTTCGGCTGAGGGTAATTTCTAATTTGTTAGACATTGTATTTCCCCCTTTATCCTAATAGTTCTTCTACAGACTTCCCACGTAACTTAGCTACGTCTTCTGCTGTTTTTAGATTTTGTAAACCTGTTAATGTAGCACGGATCATATTGACAGGGTTATTTGAACCGAGTGATTTTGTTAAAATATCACCAACACCTGCTAATTCTAAGACCGCACGAACCGGTCCACCTGAAATAACTCCCGTACCTTCAGCTGCAGGTTTCATTAAAATGTTTCCTGAACCAAAGATTCCGTTAATTTCATGTGGAATTGTAGTTCCAACAATTGGTACTTTAATAAGGTTTTTCTGTGCATCTTCAATTGCCTTCTTAATTGCTTCAGGCACTTCAAGTGCTTTACCACTTCCAAAACCTACATGTCCGTTTTTATCTCCAACGACGACAATCGCAGCAAAGCGGAAACGACGTCCACCTTTAACAACTTTTGCAACACGATTGATTGTAACAACACGTTCTTCTAATTCTAACTTGCTTGGATCGATACTCACGTAATGGTTCCCTCCTTCTTTAAATTAAAATTTAAGTCCTGCTTCGCGAGCGCTATCTGCAACTGCTTTAACGCGTCCGTGATATAAATATCCTCCGCGGTCAAATACAACTGCTTCAACACCTTTTTCTTTACCACGTTCTGCGATCATCTCGCCAACTTTAGCTGCAGCTTCGATATTACTTGTTGAATCTAAATCAAATGCCTTGTCCTGTGATGATGCACTTGCAATTGTTACGCCTGCTTGATCATCAATCAGTTGAGCATAAATGTTTTTATTTGAACGATATACGTTTAAACGTGGACGTGATGCTGTTCCTTGAACTTTCTTACGTACACGTGCATGAATTCTTTTACGTACATAGTTTTTACTCGGTTTCGTGATCATGTAAATCCCACTCCTTTCAACCTGTTAGCTAGCTTTACTTAGCTGTTTTACCTTCTTTACGACGCACATATTCGTCTTTGTAACGGATTCCTTTACCCTTATAAGGCTCTGGTGAACGTACAGCACGAATATTTGCAGCAACTGCACCTACACGCTCTTTGTCAATACCTTTAACAATAACTTGTGTGTTTTTAGGTACTTCAAATTCCATGTTTTCTTCTGCTTCGATTTCAACTGGATGTGAATAACCTGCACCAATTACAAGTTTTTTACCTTGTAATGTTGCTCTGTATCCAACCCCGATAATTTCTAACTCTTTTTCAAATCCTTTTGTAACTCCCACAATCATGTTGTCGATCAAGCTACGTGTTGTACCGTGTAGTGAGCGAAACTCTTTTTGGTCGTTAGGACGAGCGATGTTAATTTCATTACCAGAGATTTCAACTTTCATTTCTGGGTTGATTTCTCTTTCTAATTGTCCTTTAGGTCCTTTAACAGTGACTTTACCACCGTCAACTTTGATTTCTACGCCTTCAGGAATTTCAATTGTTTTTAATCCAATACGTGACATTTACTGCACCTCCTCAATTCTTGATCTTCTTACCAAATGTAAGCTAATACTTCTCCACCAACAGCTTGCTGGCGTGCTTCTTTATCTGATAATACACCTTTTGATGTTGATACGATTGCTGTACCTAGTCCGTTAAGAACACGTGGCACCTCATCAGCTTTAGCATATACACGTAAACCTGGTTTACTAATACGCTTAAGTCCTGTAATAACTCTCTCGTCGTTATTACCATATTTCATAAAGATTCTTAGAATCCCTTGTTTATTATCTTCAATCACTTCGTAATTGCGTACATATCCTTCACGCTTTAGAATGTCAGCGATTTCTGTCTTAACTTTCGAAGCTGGAATATCAAGCTTCTCATGACGTACAGTGTTTGCGTTTCTTACGCGTGTAAGCATATCTGCAATAGGATCTGTCATTACCATTATTCATTACCTCCTTCCCATATTCGGGTTTTACCAACTAGCTTTTCTTACTCCTGGAATTTGACCCTTATGGGCAAGTTCTCTAAAACAAATTCGGCATAATCTAAACTTACGAATTACTGAATGTGGACGACCACAACGTTCACAACGTGTATATTCACGTACTTTGAATTTTTGTGGGCGTTGTTGCTTTGCAATCATAGACTTTTTAGCCACAAATTTTCCTCCTTGTTATGCGCGGTAACGCTTATTTTTGAAACGGCATACCTAATTGAGATAAAAGTTCGCGAGCTTCTTCATCTGTATTAGCTGTCGTTACGATTGAAATATCCATACCTCTAATTTTGCTTACATCATCATAGTTGATTTCAGGGAAAATAAGTTGCTCTTTCACACCTAATGTGTAGTTTCCACGACCATCAAATGCTTTATTTGAAATACCTCTAAAGTCACGTACACGTGGAAGTGCAACATGAATAAGTTTTTGTAAAAACTCATACATACGCTCACCGCGTAATGTTACTTTCGTTCCAATTGGCATCCCATCTCTTAAACGGAATCCAGCGATTGATTTTTTAGCACGTGTGACAACTGGTTTTTGACCTGAAATAAGTGCAAGTTCTTCGACTGCTTTATCAAGTACTTTTGAGTTTTGAACTGCATCACCAATACCCATATTGATAATGATTTTCTCAACTTTCGGTACTTCCATTACTGATTTATATTCAAATTTCTCCATCATTGATGGTGAAACTTCGTTATTAAACTTCTCTTTTAATGCGTTCATCTAAGGGTTCCTCCTTCCGCTTTATTTATCTAAAGGTTCTCCAGATTTTTTAGCGATCCGGACTTTTTTTCCATCTACTTCTTTATAACCTACACGAGTCGGTTCCCCTGTTTTTGGGTCAAGTGGCATAACGTTTGAAACGTGAATTGCTGCTTCTTGATTTAAGATACCGCCTTGTGGATTGTCTTGTGAAGGTTTCGCATGTTTCTTCACCATATTTACACCTTCAACGAGAACTCTGTCAGTTTTCGGATAAGCCTCTAAAATTGTTCCTTGCTTACCACGATCTTTACCAGAGATTACTGTAACTTTATCTCCTTTTTTCACATGCATTTATAACGCACCTCCCGTAATGCTTTTCATTTCAATTCGTAACTACATAATTATAATTACAGTACTTCTGGAGCTAGAGATACGATTTTCATGAATTTAGCATCACGTAACTCTCGTGCAACTGGTCCAAAAATACGTGTTCCTCTTGGACTTTTATCTTCACGGATTAATACAGCTGCATTCTCATCAAATGTGATGTATGAACCGTCCTTGCGTCGTGCGCCTGTCTTCGTACGTACGACAACTGCTCTAACTACTTCGCCTTTCTTGACAACGCCACCTGGTGTTGCGTGTTGTACAGAACATACAATCTCATCACCAATATCTGCGCTCATCTTACCTGAACCGCCAAGAATTTTAATCGCTTTAACTTCTCTTGCACCTGAGTTATCAGCTACTTTTAAACGAGTCTCTTGTTGAATCATATTAACTCAACCTCCTTCACATCCGAAACTTTACTTAAATTAGATAATAATTGCTTCTTCTACAACTTCGACTAGGCGAAAATGCTTCGATTTAGATAACTTACGTGTTTCTTGAATACGTACGATATCTCCTGTTTTTGCTTGGTTATTCTCATCATGTGCGATCATTTTCTTAGAATGCTTCATACGTTTACCATATAACTTATGAACCTTCATTGTTTCTACTACTACTGTGATCGACTTGTCCATTTTGTCTGATACAACACGGCCTGTGTAAACTTTTCTGTTATTACGTTCACTCATATTAGAGACTAACCTCCTCTCGCTTTAATTGTTTATTTCTAGTGCACGTTCTTGTTCTACTGTTTTTAAACGAGCTATTGTCGTCTTAACATCTTTAATTCTAGCTGTGTTTTCTAGTTGACCTGTCGCTAGTTGGAATCTTAAGTTAAATAACTCTTCTTTCATCGTTTTGACGTTTTGTTCAATTTCGGCAGTGGTTAATTCTCTAATTTCTTTAGCCTTCATTGATTTCACCACCCAATTCTTCACGTTTAACAAACTTAGTCTTAATTGGTAGCTTGTGTGATGCAAGTCTTAGTGCTTCACGAGCAACATCTTCCTCAACACCTGCTACTTCAAATAGTACCTTACCTGGTTTAACGACAGCTACCCAGCCTTCAAGAGCTCCTTTACCTGAACCCATTCGGACTTCTAGGGGCTTAGCTGTGTATGGTTTGTCTGGGAAAATCTTAATCCAAACACGACCTCCACGTTTCATAAAACGAGTCATTGCAATACGAGATGCTTCAATTTGGCGGCTCGTAATCCAAGCTGGTTCTAATGCAATTAATCCGTAATCTCCAAATGATACTTCTGTTCCACCTTTAGCCTTACCTCTCATACGGCCACGGTGTTGTCTACGATACTTAACACGTTTAGGCATTAACATAATGCGCATCCCCCTTCCTTATTTTTTTGGTTTTTCTGGAAGGACTTCTCCACGGTAAATCCACACTTTAACGCCAAGCTTACCATATGTAGTATCAGCTTCTGCGTGTGCATAATCAATGTCTGCACGTAGCGTGTGTAGTGGTACTGTCCCTTCGCTATAATGTTCTGCACGAGCAATGTCTGCTCCACCTAGACGACCTGAAACTTGTGTTTTAACACCGAGCGCTCCTGCACGCATTGTACGTTGGATAGCTTGCTTTTGTGCACGACGGAATGAAATACGTCCTTCTAATTGACGTGCAATGTTTTCTGCAACAAGTCTTGCGTCTAAATCAGTTTTCTTAATTTCTACAATATTAATGTGGATTCGTTTACCAGTTAATTTGTTTAACTCTTTACGTAAACTTTCAACTTCTGATCCACCTTTACCAATAACCATTCCAGGCTTACCAGTGTGAATTGTAATGTTTACACGCTTAGCTGCACGCTCAATTTCAATTGATGAAAGAGCCGCTGTTTCTAAACGCTTCTCTAAATACTCTCTAATCTTAATGTCTTCATGTAATAGATCTGCATAGTCTTTGTCTGCATACCATTTTGACTCCCAGTCTTTAATGATACCAACTCTAAGACCAATCGGGTTTATCTTTTGACCCACTGACTACCCCTCCTTCTTTTCTGTCACGATTACTGTAATGTGACTCGTACGTTTATTTATACTACTTGCTCTACCTTGTGCTCTCGGACGAAATCTTTTTAATGTAGCGCCTTCGTCAACGAAAACTTCTGATACAACTAAGTTTTCTGGTTCTAGCTCATAATTATGCTCTGCGTTTGCGATTGCTGAATGAAGTACTTTTTCGACAACCGGTGACGCCCCGCGCTGTGTATGACGTAATATAGAAATAGCTTCCCCTACCTCTTTACCGCGAATTAAATCCACAACTAGGCGCACTTTACGAGGAGCAATACGAACAGATTTTGCAACTGCTTTTGCTTGTACTTGTTCCATGATTGAGTGCCTCCTCTCATTATTGTTCCGTTTTCTTCTCAATTCCAGAGTGTGCTCTGAATGTACGTGTAGGTGCAAACTCACCTAACTTATGTCCAACCATGTCTTCAGTTATATAAACTGGTACATGTTTTCTACCATCGTGAACCGCAATTGTGTGACCGATAAAATCAGGGAATATTGTTGAACGACGTGACCAAGTTTTAACAACTTTCTTTTTATCCGTCTCGTTTAGTTCATCAATTTTCTTCATTAGATGTTCATCAGCGAAAGGTCCCTTTTTAAGACTACGACCCATGGATAAACCTCCCTTCGTCTTACTCGTTTTTTAGACTTACTTATTCTTACGTCTACGTTCACGTGCAATGTATTTGTTTGAAGCCTTGTTAACATGACGTGTTTTGTAACCAAGTGTTTTCTGACCCCATGGTGATACTGGTGATGGACGACCGATTGGTGTACGTCCTTCTCCCCCTCCGTGTGGGTGATCGATTGGGTTCATCGCTGATCCTCTTACGTGTGGTCGTTTGTTTAACCAACGTGAGCGTCCTGCTTTACCAATACGAATTAGTTCGTGTTCTTCATTTCCAACCTGACCGATTGTTGCACGGCAAGTTGTTAAAATGTATCTCACTTCACCTGATGCTAAACGTACTAATGTATATTTCTCTTCACGACCTAGGATTTGAGCTTCTGTACCTGCTGAACGAGCAAGTTGTCCGCCACGTCCTGGTTTTAATTCAACGTTATGGATGATTGTACCAATTGGAATCTTACCTAATGGTAAAGCATTCCCTACTTTAATATCGACGTCTTCTCCTGACTCGATGATTTGATCAACTTCAAGTCCTTTTGGTGCTAAGATATAACGCTTCTCACCATCTCTATAGTTAATCAATGCAATGTTGGCTGTACGGTTTGGATCGTACTCGATTGAAGCAACGCGTCCAGGTATGCCATCCTTGTTTCTTTGAAAATCGATTAGACGGTATTGACGTTTGTGTCCTCCACCTTGGTGTCTCATTGTTTGACGACCTTGGTTATTACGTCCTGCACGTCTTGGTAATCCTCTTGTTAATGACTTTTCACGTTTATTTGTCGTAATCTCAGCAAAGTCTGATCTTGACATATTACGTGTTCCGTTTGTTGTACCTTTTACTTTTCTAATTGACATTTAAGTTACCTCCCTACTTTTTAAGATTTATGCTTCAAAGAAGTCTAAGTCTTTACTATCCTCGGATAGCTGCACAATAGCCTTTTTACGGTTTGGGCGATAGCCTCCGTATTGACCCATACGCTTAAACTTACCTTTTAAATTCATTGTGTTTACCTTTACTACTTCTACATCAAAAGTTTCTTCAATCGCTTTTTTAACTAATGTTTTCGTTGCTTTTGGATCAACTTCAAATGTATATTTCTTTTCCATCATAAGTTCTGCAGTCTGCTCAGTAATCACTGGGCGCTTAATCACATCACGTAGTTCCATTATGCAAGCACCTCCCCTACGATTTCAGCTGCGTCTTTAGTAAATATAACTTTGTCATGCGCAACTAAATCTGAAACATTTACATGCTTAGCTGTAATAACATTTACTTTCGGTAAGTTATTAGCTGAACGCATGACATTTTCATTCGTCTCAGATGTTACGATTAATGCTTTTTCATCAACTTTTAAAGCATCAAGTAATGCAACAATGTCTTTTGTTTTTGGTGCATCAAGTGCTAAGTCTTCTAAAACAATAAAGTTATCTTGTTTTACTTTTGAAGATAAAGCCGATTTTAAAGCTAAGCGTCTAACTTTCTTAGGTAATTTATAACCATAATTACGCTCTGTTGTAGGTCCGAATGTAACTCCTCCACCTACCCAGATTGGTGATCTGTTTGAACCGTGACGTGCACGTCCTGTTCCCTTTTGACGCCATGGCTTACGTCCACCACCACGTACCTCAGCTCTTGTTTTCACTGAGTGTGTTGCTTTTCTTTTTGCAGCATTCTGCATTAAGATGACTTCGTGAATGACATGGTTGTTTGGTTCAATACCAAATACATCAGCGTTTAATTCAAACTCACCATTTTCAGTTCCGTCTTGTTTAAAAAGTGTTACTTTAGGCATGACATTTCCTCCTTTCGTCTTTTAATTAGTTACCTTTAACTGCCGTTTGTATTTTCACAAGTGACTTCTTGCCACCAGGAATATTACCCTTAACTAAAATAAGGTTGTTTTCAAGATCTACTTTGGCAACTTCTAGGTTTTGAATTGTGACTTGTTCAGCACCCATGTGTCCTGGTAGTTCTTTACCCTTGAATACACGACTTGCGTCAACTGACCCCATAGAACCGCCTGTTCTGTGGAAACGTGACCCGTGACTCATTGGTCCTCTTGCATAGTTGTGGCGTTTAATTGAACCAGCGAAACCTTTACCTTTAGAAGTTCCTGTAACGTCAATTTTCTCGCCTACCTCAAATGCTTCAACCGTAATTTCTTGACCCACTTCATACTCGTCGATCTTTGTTGTACGGATCTCACGAACGTAGCGCTTAGGGTTTGTGTTTGCTTTTTCAGCATGCCCTTTACTCGCCTTGTTAACACGTGAGTCTCTTTCATCATAATAACCGATTTGAATTGCTTCATAACCGTCATTTTCAATTGTTTTCTTTTGTAATACGACGTTCGGTTCTGCTTGTACAACTGTGACTGGAATTAACTCTCCATTGTCTAAAAACAGTTGTGTCATGCCGATTTTACGTCC
>JASLIE010000030.1 GCA_030152985.1 Bacillaceae bacterium | reverse complement strand
CATTGATTTGTGTGAAACAGAAGACATGCTTGAGGGCGTTCAAGCTTTTATGGAAAAAAGAAGCCCTATCTTTAGTGGAAAATAAGGAGAAAGAGGTTGATTAGATGACAAGTGAAAGAGAAACCCTAGTAAATAGAGAGAAAATTAATTGGAAACGCGTTGAAGAATATTTAAGGAAAAACATATCTAATATACCGAAAAATAAATCAATGAAAATTAAAAAATATACAGAAGGCTATTCAAATTTAACCTATCTAATTCGTTTTGGAGATTGGGAAGGTGTTTTGCGACGACCTCCTATTGGAGATATCCCGTTTCGCGCGCATGATATGAAACGCGAGTATGACATTTTAGAGAAGTTAAATCCGACATTCAATCTTGCTCCGAAACCCTATATTTATAGTGAAAATAATGAAATCATGGATCGGCACTTTTATGTGATGGAAAAGAAGACGGGATTTGTTTTAGACAATAAACTACCAGATGAATATTTAGATGTGAAGGAAGTTGGTTCACTTATATCTAAAAATATGATTCAGACATTAGTTCAGTTACAAACAATCGATTATGAGGAAGTAGGTTTGTCGAACTTTGGTATGCCTAACGGTTATTTAGAACGCCAAATAAACGGCTGGATTAAACGTTATGATAATGCCGTAACAGACGACTATCCATCGCTACCTGAACTTGAAGCATGGTTTATAAAAAATAGACCCACTGCAAATGATGCAACTATTGTTCACAATGACTTTAAACTTAATAATTTGGTTTTTGATACGGAAGAAGTCGGTAAGATAATAGGTGTTTTAGATTGGGAGCTTGCGACAATTGGTGATCCATTAACAGACTTTGGAACAACGATTGCTTATTGGGGTGAAGCATCAGATTTAGATCTTGGAGTCAGCGTTCTAACCGACACATCGGATTTTTATAGTCGACGCGACATGGTTGAGGCGTATGCTAATGAAAGCCGACGCGATGTGACGAATATAAGTTATTATGTAGCATTTGGATTTTATAAGTTGGCAGTTATTTTACAGCAAATCTATAATCGTTGGAAGATAGGTGAGTTAAAAGATGAACGTTTTAAAAACTCAAATCAAGCGGTAGCGAATTTATTTGAAATGGCTGATTTAACACGTCGTAATAAATTGCTTTAAGACGGGAGTGAAGCTTTATGAGTGCAGAGGAAGGGCTCTATTATTACCAAACATTTAAAGTCGATCGTTTACATGCCAGTGAGTTCGCCCATTCGATTGGTTTAGAGAGTGATGTTTACTATGATAAGTTAGCGGCAGAAAAAGTAGGCTACAGTGAGTCAATTGTTGCGCCAACCTTTTTAACTGCGATTGATTATGCGAACAAACGTAATTTACAACAGTTTTTTAATGATTATGAAATTGATGTCAAAAGACTCATCCATGGTGAACAGAGTTATGAATATTTCGAGGATATCTATGTGGGTGATAGGATTTCAGCGGAAGTTTATGTAGCTAAAGTTGAGGAGAAAAACGAGAAAATATTTTACTACCTTGAAACAAGGTACACCAATCAGTTAGATGAGAAGGTTGCTAAAAATAAAACAACCTTTATTTTATTAAAATGAGGTGTGTTAGATGTCAGTTTTACCATTAATTATTCGGGCACCGATTAACTTAGATGAGTTAAGAAATTATGCAAAAACTTCAGGCGATCGTAATCCCATTCATCGTGATGCAAGCGCAGCCCAGTCCTTAGGTTTTGATGGTGTTATTGCTCATGGCATGTTAATGATGGGAATTGCCTCTCAAGCAATTGAGAGCTGGTTTTTTAACGAGAAGCTAGCCTTATTTAAAGTCCGTTTTCTTGCCCCAACTTATGAAAAGGAACATCTAATGATTAAAGGAAGCTTTGATTATAAGGCGAAACCACAGATTGGTCAGATTGAGATTATGAATACAAAGGGTGAAAAGAAGTTAGCCGGGCACTTTCGATTCGAAGCAATTCAAGTTTAAGGAGTGAGTGAATGTATCAAACAATAAAAACGGAGTTAACTGACGGGATTATGACCTTGACCTTACTAGGTAAGGGGAGGCTGAATGCCTACACAGATTTAATGGGGGAGGAACTCATACATTTTTATGAGGCTGTCGATCAAGATGATTCAGTACGTGTCATTGTTGTGACAGGGAAGGGTGAGGCGTTTTGTGCTGGTATGGATTTATCAGAAGGTGTGAGAGCTTTTATGACAGAGGAAGGAGAAGAAGACTTCCGTGATTCAGGCGGCCAGGTTAATTTGAAAGTCCTTCAATTATCCAAACCAATTATTGCAGCAATTAATGGATCTGCAGTCGGATTTGGTTTGACTATGACACTGCCGATGGATATTCGAATTGTTCAAGAAGAAGCCAAGCTAGCCTTTCCTTTTGGCAGAATTGGGATTAGTTTAGAGGCAGCATCAAGTTATCTCTTGCCTCAAATTGTTGGAATTAATCGGGCACTCGAGTGGACATTGACAGGCAGATATATTTCGGCAGCTGAAGCTGAAGAGGCAAACCTCGTGCAATATCGTGTGCAAAACCCTTTAACTAAGGCTTATGAGTTAGCAAGAGAAATAATTAAGACGACCTCGGCCGCCTCTAATCATT
>JASLIE010000196.1 GCA_030152985.1 Bacillaceae bacterium | reverse complement strand
TATAGCCAAGCGGTAAGGCAACGGGTTTTGGTCCCGTCATTCCAAGGTTCGAATCCTTGTAGCCCAGTTTTAATTGAGCAAACAAGGTAGTCTCTTATGAGACTACCTTGTTTTTTTATGAAAAAACTTAATAAAGTTAGTTTAAAAAGGCGATTCATTTCTGATTTTTTGGTATAATTAGAATAAGTGAGTTAAGAAATAGGTAAGAGAGCAAGATAAAAATAGAATAGACAAGATGAGGGTGAACAATTATGAAGACTTCTAGGATTCCTGGCTTCTATAAGATGCCGGTAGAGGAACGTAGAAAGTTGATTAGTAAGAAGTTCAATTTGTCAAAAGAGCATGAAGCTCAATTGTTTTCTAATCAAGCACTCGGTATTGATACGGCAGATAAGATGATTGAGAATGTAATAGCTACATTCCCTTTACCGTTTGGACTTGGATTGAACTTTTTAATAAACAACAAAGATTATGTCATACCAATGGTGTTAGAAGAGCCTTCTGTCGTTGCGTCTGCCAGTTACATCGCGAAGATTGTTAGAGATGCTGGTGGATTTAAAACGTCTGCAACCGAACGAATTATGATCGGTCAAATTCAAGTTGTCGGTTGTGATGATTTTTCTGCTGCAGAAAAATCGGTTTTAAGCCAAAAAGAAGCGTTGGTTAGACAAGCAAATGAAGCCTACCCGAGTTTACAAAAACGCGGTGGGGGTGCTGTGGATTTAGATGTTCGTATGTTAAATGAGTCGGAGTCGAAGTACAGTCAAATGCTTGTTATCCATTTATATGTAAATACCTGTGATGCCATGGGTGCGAACATTATTAACACGATGGTTGAAGCACTTGCACCAACAGTTGAAGCAATAACGCGTGGAAAAGTATATTTAAGAATTCTATCTAATTACGCAGACCGGAGTATGGCAAAAGCAAAATGTGAGATTCCGGTAGATTTACTCGAAACAGATGGGTTTAGTGGTGAGGAGGTAAGAGATGGTGTGATTCATGCTTATGAATTTGCAGCATCTGATCCTTACCGAGCAGTGACCCATAATAAAGGGATTATGAATGGGATAGATCCTGTTATTATAGCGACAGGAAATGATTGGCGTGCGGTTGAAGCAGGAGCACATGCTTATGCAGCGCGTACAGGAGTCTATAGCTCTATGTCTAAATGGAGTCAAAATGAGCAAGGTGACCTGGTTGGAGAGCTTGAACTTCCAATGTCACTCGGCATTGTAGGTGGAGCAAGTCGAGTCCATCCGATGGCCAAGTTAAGTTTTGAGTTACTTGGTGTTGAGTCGGCTAAGGAACTTGCTCAAGTTGTTGTGGCTGTTGGTTTAGCCCAAAACTTAGGTGCCTTACGCGCACTTGCAACTGAAGGCATTCAACGTGGACATATGTCACTTCATTCACGCTCTGTTGCAATGGCAGCAGGTGCAAGAGGTGACTTAGTGGACCAAGTTGCAGAAAAAATGGTAGCAGAAAAAGAGATTCGCGTCGGTAGAGCGGAAGAATTGATAAAGGAGTTGCGAAAATGACGGCTGAAAAATTAGTAATACCTATCAAAGAAAAGACAGCAACAGGTAATGCGCACAGTAAATTAATTTTAGTAGGCGAACATGCGGTTGTACATGGTCAACCGGCAATAGCTATTCCTTTTCCACTTATCGGTGTCGAATCAAGTGTAGAAGAAATAGATGGCGATATTTATTTAGAAAGCACACTTTATAGCGGTAAATTAAAAGATGCGCCTGAATCCTTATTTGGTGTTGTTAATACGATTGAACATACATTAGATATGTTAGGCTTACCACATAAAAACTTACTTATTCGTGTTGAATCAACAATTCCACCAGGTAAAGGACTTGGTTCAAGTGCCTCTGTAGCGATTGCAATTATTAAATCACTCTTTACTTATGCAGATCAGCCTTATAATGATCAAAAACTACTTTATTTGGCTAATATTGCAGAGACACACGCTCATGGTTCGCCAAGTGGCATCGATCCATTAACTGTGAATGCTAAAAGTCCTGTTTGGTTTAAAAAAGAAGAAACAATTGACTATATTGAGCCAAATGGTGAGTTTTATTTTGTCGTTGCAGACTCAGGCCGTGAAGCAAATACGAAAACAGCAATTGATGCTGTGTCTGAACTGTTTAAAAAGGCACCTGAAAAAATTCAAGCGACAATGGACCGTTTAGGTGATATTACACATCAAGTTCGTGATGCGCTCGAGGCGTCTAGTAAACAGTTGTTAGGTTATTTATTGAACGAAGCACAAAAAGAGCTAGTCTCTTTGGGAGTCAGTGACACTGGCTTGAACAAGTTGATTCAATCGGCTTTAGATGAAGGTGCACTAGGTGCGAAACTAACAGGTGGAGGGCATGGAGGGTGTATTATAGCCCTGGCTAAAAATGAACTCCATTCGAAACAAATAACAGAACGCCTGAAAAAATCAGGGGCACATGAAGTGTGGCCATTTGCATTAAGTACAGGCTATTAAAGGAGAAACTTAAGGGGTCGATAAGAATCGGCTTCTTAAGTTTTCTTAAAGTAGAGAAAAAAGGAGCAGATCAATGAAAGCAACAGCGAAAGCACATACAAATATTGCCTTAATTAAATACTGGGGAAAACGGAACGATGAGCTTATTTTACCAACAAATAATAGTCTTTCTGTGACCTTAGATGGTTTTTATACTCAAACAACAGTTGAGTTTGATTCAAGTCTTGAGCAGGATGCGTTTATTTTAGATGGTGAACCCGTTGAAGGCGAGGCTTATAAGCGTGTGACAGAGTATCTTGATAAAATTAGAGACTATACTCAAATTGGCGAGCTTTACGCAAAAGTAGATTCACTAAATGAAGTGCCGACTGCAGCAGGCTTTGCCTCGTCAGCCTCAGGTTTTGCTGCCTTAGCAGCAGCTGCAACAAAAGCTGCGGGTAAGGATTTATCAAAAGAAGAGTTATCAAGATTAACACGACAAGGTTCAGGTTCGGCCTGTCGCTCAATTTATGGTGGCTTTGTTGAGTGGGAGATGGGTGAAAAGGAAGATGGATCAGATTCATTCGCCCTTGAAATCAAGCCACAAGACCACTGGGATATTCGTGTTGCAGCTGTTGTATTAACTGAAACAGAAAAAGATGTTTCAAGCCGGGTGGGTATGAAACGCACTGTCGATACGTCACTTTTTTATGAGGGATGGTTAGCGGGAATACCAAAAGATCTAACTGATATTAAAGCGGGAATTGAAGCGCGTGATTTTGAGCTAGTAGGTCAAGTTGCAGAGGCTAATTGTCTTAAAATGCATGCAACAACGCTTGCAGCGACTCCGCCTTTTACTTATTGGACGGATGCAACTATGCGCGTTATGCAAACGGTTAGGGCTTTACGCAAGCAAGGAGTTCCTGCTTACTTTACTATCGATGCAGGACCTAATGTAAAGGTACTTTATCTACCTAAGGATGAAGAAAAGGTTTTAAAGGCCTTAAAAGAAACAGAAGATGTAACAGATGTGATTGTCAGTAAAGTCGGAGCAGGCATTTCTTATATAGAGGAGTGAGCTTGGTGAAGGTAAGCATTAAAACCCCAGGTAAATTAATGGTAGCAGGTGAATTTGCTGTTCTCGAGCCGAATCAACAGCTCGTTGTTATGGCGGTTAACCGATTTGTTTACACAAAGGTAAAAAAGGCGCCTGTTAATAAATTACATCTTGTTAATTTTAATATGTATAATTTAAAGTTCTCACATTATCAAAATAAATTTTCTATGAAGAAACGTAATAATGGGACTCGATTTGTTGAATCGGCACTTGAAATTACTTATACATATTTATATGAAAAAGGAATTAAAGTTTCACCAATCGAGATTTCTGTTCGTAGTGAATTAGATGATAAGTCGGGTAAAAAGTACGGCCTTGGCTCGAGTGCTGCTGTTGTCACAAGTGTAGTTGAAGCAGTTTTGACATATTTCTTGCCGAAAAAACCCGCACCCTTAATTGTTTTCAAACTCGCTGCTCTCGCCCATGTTAAAACCCAAGGGAATGGTTCGGGAGCGGATGTGGCAGCATCAGCTTACGGTGGATTAATCTTGTATAAATCATTTCAAGCAGAATGGCTTTTAGATAAGTATCATTCAGCCCCTAATTTACTGAGTGTTATTGAAGTTTTTTGGGAGTATTTATCGATCGCTCAGTTGAAAGAAGTAGATGAATTGTACTTAGCAGTCGGTTGGACGGGAAGTCCGGCATCTACTAAAAGTTTAGTCAGTGAAATAAAAAAGTTAAAAGAATTAAATCCAGATAAATACTGGGCCTTTATTAAAGAAAGTGAGTCAGCTGTCGCAGGATTTGTCCAAGGGATTGAGACAGGAAATAAAGACTTAATTTATACCAATCTAAATAAAAACAGGCGGGCACTTGCAGAACTTGGACGCCAAGCAAATGTGAATATCGAAACTCCAGCGCTTAATCGTTTAAGTAAACTTGCTCGAGAAAACGAAGGAGCAGGTAAGTTATCAGGTGCGGGTGGCGGTGACTGTGGGATCGCCTTTTTTACACAACCTTTAAAGGTACCTAAAGTTAAACAGGCGTGGAAAAACGAAGGTATTCAACCCCTAAATTTAGATATTTATTATAAGTAAAGCTACTAAATGAGTCTTTAGTAGCTTTTATTTTTAATGTAGAAAGCTGGAGTTAGAATATGGTATAATAAATTAACTGTGAAATTAAAAAGGATGTGAACGCATGCTAGATGAGGGATTTAATATAATTAATTTATTAAGGATTGGAGTCGATATTGCTCTTGTCTGGTATGTTTTATATAAATTAATTATGGTTATACGAGGTACAAAAGCGATTCAACTACTTAAAGGAATCTTTGTTGTAGTTGTCGTTTGGATCTTGAGTAGTGTATTTAATCTCCATACCATTCAGTGGCTAACAAACCAGGCCATACTTTGGGGGTTCTTGGTCATTATTATTTTATTCCAACCTGAACTCAGACGTGCACTTGAGCAATTAGGTAGAGGAAGCATCTTCACACGAAGTGGGAAGTCTGAAGAAGAGGTAATGGAAAAAACGATTAATTCAATTGTCACTTCATGTGAGTATATGGCTAAACGCCGAATTGGTGCTCTGATTACGATTGAACGCGAAACAGGGATAGGTGATTATGCAGAAACAGGGATTCCTGTTGAAGGTGTTTTGACCAATCAATTACTCACAAATATATTTACACCAAATACCCCCTTACACGATGGGGCAGTGATTATAAAACAAGATCAAATTGTTGCAGCAGCATGTTACTTACCGCTATCTGAAAGTGCCTTTATTTCAAAAGATTTAGGAACCCGACATCGGGCAGCAATGGGGATTAGTGAAGTAACGGATGCACTTACAATTATTGTATCTGAAGAAACAGGTTCAATTTCTTGTACTAAAACAGGAGAATTATTAAGGGATTTAGATGAGGAACAATTAAGACAGTTTTTAATTGATAATTTAATGCCGAGTCTAAAACCACTTGATGAAAAGCCAGAAGATAAGCGAGGCAATGAAAATGGATAATTTATTTCAAAGTAAATGGTTTGTCCGAATCGTCTCACTCATATTTGCAATTATGTTGTATTTGTTTGTCACAATTGAAACAGAAACAACTCAAAATGAGAGTTCAATTGTGCCAGGTTCACAAAAAGAATCAGAGATTGTCGAGAATGTGCCTGTTGATATTCGACTCGATAGTGAGAACTATGTCGTAACAGGTGCACCAGAAACGGTCACAGTGTCACTTGAAGGAATGCCAAGCGTCTTAACGCCTGTTGTTCGTCAGAAAAACTTTACAGTCTTCTTAGATTTATTAGAGTTAAATGAGGGGAAACATCAGGTTGAGGTTGAAATTGAAAATATTCCACGTGAATTAAACGCTTATATTGATCCAAAAGAAGTAGAAGTGACAATAGAAGAGCGTGCAACAACGACTCAAAAAATTGATGTTGAGTTTATTAATGAAGACCAATTGCCTTTAGGTTATGAACTCGGAATACCAGAGTTAAATATAGATGAAGCTAAAATTGTTAGCTCACGTGCACTGATTGAACAGATTGCCCTTGTTAAAGTTTATATTGATGTAGCAAATGTTAAGGAAACGATTAAAAATCGTGAAGTACCTGTTAATGTTTACGATACACAAGGAAATGAAGTGAAGGTGCGTGTTGATCCGAAAGCTGTCTTAGCAACTGTTCCTGTAGAAAGACCAACAAAAGCAGTTGATGTGAAAGTCCCAGTCAAAGGCAAGGTTAAAGCAGGTTATAAACTTAAGGCGGTTAAAGCTGAAGTAGAAAAGATTGATATTTACGGTAAGAAAGCAGATATTAATAAAGTAAATGAAATAACGACTAAAGCCATCGATTTAGAGGGCTTAGATGAAAATAAAACGGTGCAAATAGAACTTGAAATACCTGAAAATATTGCATCATCAAAACAAAAGCTAGAAGTTGTGATTGAAGTCGAAGAAGAAAAAGTTAATTGAGGAGAGATTTACTTGGGTAAATATTTTGGAACGGATGGCGTAAGGGGAGTCGCTAATGAGGGGTTGACTCCAGAATTAGCATTTAGGTTGGCGAGGGTAAGTGGCGCTCTATTTTCTAAAGGAAAAGAGGATGCTAAAGTTTTGATTGGTCAGGATTCGCGTATTTCCGGCCATATGTTTGAAGCTGCGCTGATTGCAGGTTATTTGTCAGTTGGCGTTGATGTCATGCGTTTAGGAGTTATTTCAACGCCTGGAGTCGCATATTTAACCAAAACGATGAATGCAGCACTTGGTGTGATGGTATCCGCATCACATAACCCAGTTGAGGATAATGGGATTAAATTATTTGGTCCAAGTGGTTTTAAGTTAACAGATGAAGAAGAGTATGAAATTGAGCGTCTCTTAGATGCCGAAGATGAATTAGCAAGACCAATTGGTGAAGAAATCGGTAGTGTGGATGATTATTTTGAAGGAACACAGAAGTATTTATCCTATCTAAAAGAAACGATTGAAGATGACTTTTCGGGGATTAGTATAGCGCTCGATTGTGCAAATGGTGCAACCTCATCGCTAGCACCACATCTTTTTGCCGATTTAGAAGCCGATATTTTTACGATGGGAAATACACCTAATGGTTT
>JASLIE010000193.1 GCA_030152985.1 Bacillaceae bacterium | reverse complement strand
AGTATGTTGAAAATGAACGAAATGTAGTTGCTGAATATCATATGCCTCCAATAGCTGGACCAAATAATGGTGAGTCTTTAACACCAGAACGAATGAATCCAATTATAAGTACACCAGGTTGGATGCAAGGAGCAGATGCTCCAAGGAAATTTAATACTGTGATTTGGTCATTTATTTCGGGTGGTTTAATCTACTTAATCACACGACTTGCTTTAAGAAAACGTGTAAGTGCATGGATTCAACCTTACTTAAAAAATATTAAGCTCGATCTCGTTGATGAAGTTACTTATCGCTCAGTTGCCATTGGATTTCCATTGTTTACTCTAGGTGGTTTAATCTTTGCTGCGATTTGGGCACAGATTGCTTGGGACAGGTTCTGGGGTTGGGATCCTAAGGAAGTTTGGGCACTTATTACTTGGTTTTTCTATGCAGCCTTTTTACACTTAAGACTTTCAAGAGGTTGGCATGGTGAGAAATCAGCTTGGTTAGCAGTGATTGGGTTTGCTATTATTATGTTTAATATTATTGTTGTAAACTTAGTCTTAGCTGGTCTTCATTCATATGCTTAATTTTAAACACGATATCAACTGATATCGTGTTTTTTCTTATACATTTTAACATTTATCGTTTATACTAAGGATAGATCGTTTAAGGAGGTTTTCGGAAAATGGGTGAAACTAAGACTGTTTTAGTCGTAGATGATGAGGAACGTATTCGAAGATTAATTAGGATGTATTTAGAAAGAGATGACTTTCTGGTAGAAGAAGCAGAAAACGGACAAATAGCATTAGATATGGCGCTTGAAAAAGATTACGATGTGATATTATTAGATGTTATGATGCCTGAAATGGATGGAATTGAAATGTGTGAGCTCTTAAGAAAAGAGAAAAACACTCCAGTCATTATGTTAACGGCAAAAGGTGAAGAGTCAAACCGTGTTCAAGGTTTTGAAGTTGGTGCGGATGATTATATCGTAAAACCCTTTAGTCCACGTGAGGTAGTCTTACGCGTGAAGGCTGTTTTAAGAAGAACAAATAATTTAAATATGGGGGTTAATAATCAAGCGAGTAATCTAATTGTTTTCCCTCATTTAACAATAGATTTAGATGCTTATCGAGTCTCATCAAATGATCAAGAAATAAGTTTGACACCAAAAGAGTATGAATTACTAGTCTTCTTGGCACAATCACCGGATAAGGTATTTAAGCGTGAAGACTTACTTAAGGAAGTTTGGGAGTATGAGTTTTTTGGTGATTTAAGAACTGTTGATACGCACGTAAAGCGCTTAAGAGAGAAATTAACAAATGTATCTAAAGAAGCTGCTAAAATGATTGTTACAGTTTGGGGAGTTGGCTATAAGTTAGAGGTAGAAGAAGAATGATGTTTTGGAAAAGCGTCGTAGGAAAACTAGCAATAACGATCTTATTGCTAGTTTCTTTTGTTTTATTTATTTTAACCGTACTACTTTTACAATTTTTTGAGGGCTTTCACATTCAAGAAGCAGAAAAAGCTATGATGCAATCTGCAAGTAAAGTTTCATTAATTGTTGAACAAGACGACGAGAAAAATATTATTATGGAAACAACTGAAAGAGTTAAAGATGCTTCTAGTAAAGTGATTATTTATTATGAAGATTCTAATATGATGTGGGAATCTGGAACTACGAATGAGAAGCTAAAAGACCTAGGTGAGTTCTTGCCGACTGTTAATACTGATTTACAACAGGTGCTTGAACGAAATAAGAACATAAAGGAACAAATAGTACTACCAAACGGTGAAACAGAAGTTCTTGTAGTAGGAACACCTGTTGAATCTAAAAGTGCAGCAGTTTACGTTTACCAAACACTCGATGTTGTCAATCAGACAAAAGCACAGACAACCAAACTTATTTTTGTGGCTGCAGGGATAGCAATTATTTTAACAACAGTTTTTGCTTTTTTCTTATCTACGCGTATTACCTCCCCTCTAATCAAAATGCGTGAAGCTGCATTTGAACTAGCTAGAGGCGAGTTTAATACAAAAGTACCTATTTTAACACACGATGAAATTGGTGAACTTGCAATAGCTTTTAATCGAATGGGACGTCAATTGAAATATCATATTAATGCCCTAAATCAGGAGAAGGAACAGCTTTCAAGTATTGTGAATTCAATGGCAGATGGCGTGATCACATTAAATCGCCATGGTGACATGATTGTGACCAATCCACCTTCTGAAAAGTTTATTCAAGACCTATACTTTGAAAAGAACATGCATATGGATATGGAAAAAGAAAAATTACCTGATGAATTAAACGAGGTGTTACAAAAAGTTATTCAAGGTGAAACCGAAGTTTTACATGAAATAAGTTTACAAGGTCGAAACTGGGTGATGATTATGACTCCTCTTTACGATAAAAATTTTGTTAGAGGTGCAGTCGCAGTGATGCGTGATATGACAGAGGAACGTCAGGTAGATAAATTAAGAAAAGATTTTATTGCAAACGTATCACACGAATTGAGAACGCCTATTGCACTTATGCAAGGTTATAGTGAAGCCATTGTTGATGATATTGCAGAAACAAAAGATGAAAAAAATGAACTTGCTCAAATCATTCATGATGAATCTCTTAGAATGAGTCGACTTGTTAATGAACTTTTAGACATTGGTAGAATGGAAGCAGGACATATTGAACTGCATAAGCAAAAGCTTAAAGTTGAACCTTTTGTAGAAAAGATTATTAAAAAGTTTAAAGGGATATCGGAGGAGCAAGGAATTAACTTAGGCTTGAAAAAGTCACTTGATCATCCTGAAGCTATATTTGACGCAGATAGTATAGAGCAAGTCTTAACTAATTTAATAGATAATGCAATTAGTCACACCTCTCGTGGTGGAAAGGTCATTGTAAAAGTATTTAATAGTGATGAGTCTTTGTATATTGAGGTTGAAGATACGGGTTCAGGTATACCAGAAGAAGACTTATCCTTTATTTTTGAGCGTTTTTATAAGGCCGATAAATCGCGAACGCGAAAAGATGATAAGAAAGGTACAGGTTTAGGATTAGCTATTGCTAAACATATTATAACCGCACACGAAGGTGTTATTTCAGTTAAGAGTAAAGTCAATGAAGGAACAACCTTTAGTTTTAAGCTTCCACAATAAAAGCATCATCATAATTATGATGATGCTTTTTTTACTTATTGATTTACCCGAAAGGTAATTGTTGATTTAACTGCTTCTCTCCAACCATTATATAGTCTGTCACGTGTTGTTAAATCCATTGCAGGCAAATAAGTTTTCTTGATTTTCCAATGCTCTGAAATTTCTTTTTGATCCTTCCAAAATCCAATTGCAAGTCCGGCTAAATAAGCCGCGCCTAAAGCAGTTGTTTCTTCTGTATCACTTTTTTCAACTGGCACTTGAAGCATGTCAGCTTGAAAATCCATCAATAAATCATTATTAACTGCTCCTCCATCTACTCGTAGTTTCTTTAAAGAAATTTGAGAATCTTCTTCCATTGCATCTAGCACATCTTTTGTTTGATAGGCAAGTGATTCAAGAGTCGCTCGGATAAAATGCTCTTTTGTTGTTCCACGCGTTAAGCCAAAGACAGCACCTCTTACATCACTTTCCCAATAGGGTGCTCCAAGTCCGACAAAAGCCGGAACAACATAAACACCATCTGTATGTGCTACTTTTTTAGCAAAAGCTTCACTGTCTGCAGCGTTTCTAAATAAACGTAAGCCGTCCCTTAACCATTGAATAGCTGATCCAGCAACAAAGATGCTTCCTTCAAGTGCATAGTGTACTTTCCCATCAATTCCCCATGCAATTGTTGTCAGCAAACCATTTTCTGACTTAATTGCATCTTCACCAGTGTTCATAAGCATAAAGCAACCTGTTCCGTATGTATTTTTAACCATGCCTTTATCAAAGCAGGCTTGGCCAAAAAGTGCGGCTTGCTGATCTCCAGCAATTCCGGCTATAGGGATTTTAGCACCGAAAAAGTTGTTTTTAGTCGTGTATCCATAAATATGAGAAGAAGCTTCAACTTTAGG
>JASLIE010000179.1 GCA_030152985.1 Bacillaceae bacterium | reverse complement strand
AAAAAAATGCATCCAGAAATACCCCTTGTTGGTATTGGTGGTATTAACTCTAGCAACAAACAACTTGTTTTAGACGCAGGTGCAGACGGTCTTGCAGTTATTTCAGCTATTGCACAAGCAACTGAGATTGAAGATGCTGTTAAAAAACTTTAATAAATAGTTAAAAGGAATCCAACTCTTAATAAAGATAGAAGTTGGATTCCTTTTCATTCTCTTCTTTCAGCTTGAATCAACAAACGTTGTGCATTTGATCTATAAGGGTGACATGTTAAGAGGGTCGCTAAATCCTTGTCTTCTTCAATCTCTAGTGAATCCGTCTCCGATGGGTCAATGACTTCTTGCTTGAACACTTCATAGGTGAGTGTTCCATCGTAAGTGTGGATATAAAATACCTCACCATCTGCGAGTTGATCTACATTCCTGAACATCTCACGTGTCCCCATCCCTCGATGGCCTGCTAAAACTGTATGTGTCCCATCCCCACCTAATGGAAGTGATGAGCCTTCTACTTGTCCAACTCCTTTTGAAAGAACTGCTTCAGATGAGCCAATATAAATCGGAATTGCTAACTTTAATTTAGGTATTTCAAGTGCTGCAAATGCATCGTCATCTGAAAGACCTAAACACTCTTGTAATGAATCCAACTTGTCTTCATTCGTTCCAAAAGGATCTCTAAAACCTGTTTCATCATAAAAAACTTTCTCATTACACATGGCTACTTCTTCCATAATTTCATCCAGCTCTTCTTCTGATAGTTCTTGCTCAATAAATCGATTAGCCGCTTCTTTTTGAAAATGATTGTTCACATACTGTGCAACATGAGGATAAAGTAAAATCGCAAGTCCTAGAAAAAAAACAAAGATAATAAGGCTGCGCTTCATTTTAACTCACCTGCTCTCTTCTCTTTTTACGTAACACAAAGAATAATATAAGGGCTAACACAAGTAAAAAACCTATGATTCCAGCTATCAATGTATCCCAATTTATTTTATCTGACTTTTGTCGCTCATCGGGATTATAGGGTATCTTCTCTCCCATAACAAGTAGGCGATGTGTATTAATCATATAAGGTTCACATGTTAAAAGCGTTGTCAGTTCCTTGTCTTCCTCAATCGTTAACCAATCGGTTTCATTCGGCAAAACTGTTTGAATATCATGCACACGATAAGCGTGTGTTTCACCAATCACATCAATGTAAAACTCATCTCCTATTTCAAGTTCATCAAGATCTCTAAAAAGTTTAGAAGTCGGTAATCCACGGTGCGCTGTTAAAACACTGTGTGTACCTGTTCCACCAATTGGGAGCGATGAATTTTCCATATGGCCAACACCACGTGAGAGCACATCTTCACCAGAACCATGATAAATTGGAATGTTGACATTAATTTTCGGGATATCGAGTCGCCCCATTGCCTCACTCATGTTTAGGGCATCATAGTAGCTGGAGTTACCCGCTTCTTCTGTTCCATTATCAAAGGGATCGATAAATTCTATGGGTTCATCTTTGACTTTTTCATTATGTTCTTTAGCTTTATCCTTCACTAGCTCTATTTCGGAGTCATCTAGTTTTTCAATATCTTCATCATATTTTTTAATTGTCTTTTGATGTGCTTGTGTAGCAAACATATTTGAAACAATCGGATATAGAAACACAGATAAACCCGCAATAAAAATAGCGATTGTTATATAACGCCTCACTGACTTACCTCCTCTTTTTAAAATAGGAAAATAGGAAAGGGAAATCCCTTTCCTATTAAAACAACTTATGCAGTTTCATTTTTACGGCGTAAGAACATGAGTAGTGCTCCAGCCATCAGCGCTAAACCGATTGCTGTGAAAAGTACCGTACCAATTCCACCTGTTGTCGGAAGGTTCCAGCCTGTTTTCTTGTTCTTAACTTCAATTTCAACATTTTCATCCGCAATTAATTCTATATCTTTTGGTTTAGTAAGTAAACGATAGCCTTCTGGTGCTTTAGTCTCTACCAGCTTGTAGTTACCTGACTTTAAGCCTGTAATTGTAATACGACCATCTTCGTTAACTTCTAAATCTGTTAATTCTCCTTCAAAGTCTCCTTCAAAATCCTTACTATTCACTTTAACAAGTGTACCAGGTTCAACAGTCACAACTTTTCCGTTTTCATCTTGTAATTCAAAGACTGCACCTGCTAAGTTGTTGCCTTTTTCATCAACTTTTTGAATGACTAGTCCTGCTTCAACAGGCTTAACTGTTACAGGTGGCGTTGTTGGTTTACCAGGCTCCTTTGGACCATCTGGGTCTGTTGGATCGACTGGAACTAATGGTTTATTTGGTTCGTTCGGATCTGTTGGATAACCCGGCTCATTTGGATCCGTTGGTGTTGGACCATTTGGATCTGTTGGTAGGTTCGGATCTGTTGGGTCATTTGGATCTTCTGGATTTACCTTTGGTACTGTATGCTGACCACGGTTGTTATCAAAATCAAGTTCTGCCGTGTTTGGAATGCCTGAATCCATTTCTTCAGCTGTCAGAACCGCATCTTCCTTGATTTTTGCATCAAATGAAATTACGATTTCTTGACCTGGTGTTAACTTTTGTACTTCAGCTTCATTCCATGTCCACTTCAATGTTTGACCATCTTGTGAAAATTTAAATCCAGCACCGTTTTCAACCTTCATTGAGTTCTCAATAAAAGTTAGACGCTCATCTAACTTATCTGTTACCTCATAAAGTGCATACTTATCAATATCTTTCGGTACTGAAACTGTAATATTGTAAGTATAAGGCGTATCGCGCTCAATATCTAGATGCGCTTTACCTTCAACATCCTTTTCAATTGTTGGCAGTAAATAGTTATCTTTTGTAACTGTTAAATTTTTCTTATCATGTTCAGACTTAATTGAAAATTCGACTCGCTCATTATTTAAAGCGTGACCTGGGGCAGCTTTTGTTTCAACAAAGAAATACTCCCCTGCATCAAGTCCTTCGACTGTGATTTCTCCATTGTCATTTGTTGTAAGTGGCGGAATTACCTTGTTTTCATTGTCTGTTGCCCTTACAATTTTACCATCTTTTTTCTCATAAAGGACGAATGTAGCTCCTTTAAGTGGCTGATTATCTTCACCTACTTTAGTAAGTGTTACACCTCCGCGAGCAATTTCATTCTTTGGATACACTTTAACATTATAGTTAAGTTCATCACCTGTAGCGTTAGTCATTGGCACATCAACAAAGAACGGCTGGTCATTAATAACGATACCTTCACTTGCTGGTG
>JASLIE010000154.1 GCA_030152985.1 Bacillaceae bacterium | reverse complement strand
GAATATGATATGGGGCATGTTCCAAACTCTATTTTAATTCCATTAGGCCAGTTAAACATAAGGTATTCAGAAATTGATAAAGATAAAGACATTTATGTGATTTGTCGAACAGGAAACCGAAGTGACTATGCTGTTAGATTTTTAATGATGCAAGGTTTTGAAAATGTTTATAATGTTTTGCCTGGGATGATTGGTTGGAATGGAGATATAGAAAGATAAACACTATCAATTAATTGATAGTGTTTTTTATAGCTTTAAGTTGCTTCATAGAGATTTAAGGCTTAAGATGATAGGAGTAGCAACATTTATCTTATCTATGTGGATCTAATTAAGGAGATAATAATCTATGACGAAATCAAGCTCAAAACTAACAACTTATGAAATGATCGCAGCTACAATTAAAACTGGTATTATTAAATCAAACTTAATTCCAATGACAGCAGGACTTACTCTATCGGTTTATGCACATCATTTAAGCTTCTCAGAAAAATGGCTTGAGATTATACTTGCGTTTATTGGTTCTTCCTTAATCATTGCAGCAGCAGGTTCATTTAATAACCTTTATGAACGTGATATTGATTCGATTATGGAGCGGACGAAAAAAAGACCAACAGTTACCGGACAAATTAGTCCTAAAATAGTTATGACAATGGGAATACTTATGTCCTTTGTCGGAGTTACAGCTCTTTGGTTTACAACACCAACAGCTGCTTATTTAGGCTTTCTAGGTTTGTTTTTTTATGTGTTTCCTTATACAATTTGGAGTAAACGTCAAACAATCTATAATACTGAAATTGGTAGTATAAGTGGTGCAATGCCTCCCTTAATTGGGTGGGCAGCCATCTCTCCTGATATTTGGCACCCTGCAATCATTGGTCTATTTATTATTACAATTGTTTGGCAAATGCCGCACTTTTATGCAATTGCGCTTAGAAAGCAAGATGACTATGCTGCAGCCAGTATTCCAATGCTTCCAGTTGTAAAAGGAATTAAAAGAACCTATCGTCAAACAAACTTTTATCTCCTGATTCTACTTGCATCAAGCTTTTTATTTAACACAATTAGTTTAGGTATTACGTTAGTCGCCTTTGTCTTAAGTTTAGGCTGGTTAATATTAAATATTTATGGCTATCATAAAATGGAAGTTCAAAAATGGGCAACACTCTTATTTATTTACTCATTAATTCATATGACCGTTTTATTTTCAACAGTTATTATTTATTCGATTGTTAGTGTTTTAATTGGTTCATATTACTAATAGATAAACCCTCAACTCTATCTAAAGTTGGGGGTTTATTGATTATTTTCCCTTTTGTTAGTATAGCAAATATATAGGAGTTGAGTTGTTATGAAGCTATTAATTGTTGGTGCAAGTCTTGATCTTAATAAAATTGATTGTGCAGATATTTATATTGCCGCGGACAGGGGAGCGCTTACCTTAATAGAGAATAATATAAGCCCAGACCTTTCTGTTGGTGACTTTGATTCAGTTACTTTAGAAGAATTAAAATTGATTAAAAAGAAAAGTAAATCTTTTAAATCATATTCAAAAGATAAAGATCAAACTGATTTAGAATTAGCAATCAAACATGCGCTTAGCTTTAATCCAACAGAAATAAAAATAATTCATGCTACAGGTAAAAGACTAGATCATTACATTTCAGCCTTACATGTCATTTATCAATATCAGCTTGAGCATCCGAAGATTTATTTTTATTTAAAAAACACTGATAATTTGCATTTCTTTTTATTCAAAGGCAAGCATCACTTAAAAAAGCTTCCTTATCGATATACTTCTTTTTTTGCATTTAACGAAAGTGTGAAAATCAGTTATCTAAGAGGAGTAAAGTATCAGGTTGAAAATACAAAACTATCACCTGGGTCAGGACTTTTTACAAGCAATGAAATCATAGATGCATTTGCTAGCCTTAAAATAGAAAGTGGAGTAGCCTTAGTTATTTACAGCCGCTAATTAACTTCTTTCCTTCTAGTTTACATAATATATATTATAGGAAGTTGTGTGTAAAATAAAATAGACAACATAAGTTGTCTATTTATAATTTATTTCTTTTGACTGTGATAAGGTCCTACTTTTTCTTCGCCAGTTAGTTGTAATAAATCAGTCACTGTAACAAATTCATATCCTTGTTTAGTTAATGCGCTTAAAATACTTGGTAATGCATCCGCTGTTTCAGGATGAATGTCGTGAAGCAAAACAATAGCACCTGAGTGAATTTGATTCATAACTTTTGAATAGATTGCATCTTTATTTCTGGACTTCCAGTCTAATGAGTCGACTGACCAAAGAATAATTGGTTGATTAATTTCTTTTGCTTTATCTAATACATTTTGATTTATTGCACCATATGGTGGTCTAAATGAGGTTGGTCTGACGCCAGTAGCTTTTTCAATTAAGCTTGTTGCATTAAATACCTCATCATGCACACGTTGACGTGAAACAGAACTTAAGTCCGCATGTGTCACTGAATGATTAGCAATTTCATGTCCTTTATCAGCAACTTGTTTAGCTATTTTAGAGTTGGCCTTTGCTTGATTACCTAACATATAAAAGGTTGCTACTGCATCATATTTATCTAAATGTTCAAGTACCCTTGGAGTAAC
>JASLIE010000146.1 GCA_030152985.1 Bacillaceae bacterium | reverse complement strand
TTTAGCTGAAGTTCATTCACAAATCCTTTTAGATGTCCGACTCCCCCGTGTACTAATCGGAGCTTTTGTCGGAGCCTGTCTTGCAACATCAGGTGCTCTCTTACAAGGGGTCATGAAAAACCCCCTTGCTGATCCTGGGATTATCGGGGTTTCATCTGGTGCAGGACTTGCTGCAATTATTACAATGATTGTACTGCCACAACTAAGCTATCTCTTACCCTTTGCAGCCTTTTTAGGTGCACTGATCACATCACTTGTTATTTATTTTTTAGCTTGGGATAAAGGGGCCTCACCTGTCAAAATTATCTTAGCAGGTGTCGCAATCAACGCACTTCTTGGTGCACTCACAAATGGAATAATGGTCGTTTACAGTGACCGTGTTCAATCCGTATTGCCCTGGCTATCTGGTGGATTAACGGGACGCGGCTGGCATCACTTTGAATTCATGTTACCTTATGCAATTGTCAGTTTAATTCTAGCCCTTTTTGCAATTAGGTCAGCGAATATTCTCTTACTTGGTGATGATGCAGCCCGTTTACTCGGCTATAAGGTCGAACTCCACAGGTTCTTACTTATTGTTCTTGCTTCTTTACTTGCAGGAGTTGCAGTGAGTGTTGCAGGACTTGTTGGTTTTGTCGGACTTGTCATTCCACATATTATCCGCCTACTCACTGGTGACGACTACAAATTCTTATTGCCCTTAAGTATGATATCAGGCGCTATTTTAGTCGTATTAGCTGACGTGATTGCACGAACCTGGTTTGATCCGATTGAACTGCCCGTCGGAATCTTACTCGCATGCCTAGGTGCCCCATTCTTTTTAGTCTTACTTAAGAAACGGAGGATAATGTAATGTATGCAGTCCAAACAACTGACATTTCACTTAAAGTAAACCGGTTTGAACTCAAGAATATTTCACTTCAAATTCCGACATCACGCATCACTACAATCGTCGGACCTAATGGATCAGGGAAATCAACCATTCTAAAAGTCATTAGCAATCTACTCAAAGCAGATCATGGCCTTGTTTACATCGACCAAAAAGAAAAGTCGACTTATAAGGCAAAAGAATTTGCTAAAAAAATTACCATGCTCCTGCAATCAAAAGAAAGTTTGCCAAATTTAACTGTTCAAGAATTGGTTGCTTACGGACGGACACCCCATCAAAGTGTCCTCAGACAAACAAAAACACTTGATCAAGATATCGTCTTAGAAGCTCTTAAGCTAACAGAAACACTTAAATATAAAGACCGCTTATTCCACCATCTTTCAGGAGGTGAGCAGCAAAAGGTCCGGATTGCGATGGCACTCGCTCAGCAAACTGACATCTTACTTTTGGATGAACCGACGACCTATTTAGACATTTCACATCAATATGATGTCATGGAGTTACTCAAAGAAATTAACCGCAAGAAAAAAATCACCATTATTATGGTCCTACATGACTTACAACAAGCTGCCATGTACAGTGACTATTTGATTGCAATGAAAGACGGGGAAATAACGGATACAGGTATTCCCTTTGATGTTTTGACAGCCGAATTTCTAGAACGGATTTATGAGATTCAAGCAGACATCCGTTTTGAACATAATTATCCAATTATCATACCAAACCTAAGGGGGAAGAATAATGTATATTGTTACAAATAAAACGCAGATTAAAAAAGGTGAAGGCCACAAATTAGTTAAACGCTTTGATAAGATTGGAAAGGTTGAAGAGATGTCTGGATTTGAAGGACTTGAGGTTTTAGTGACTGAAAGGCTAGAAGACTTTGATGAAGTGTCAATTGTCACACGTTGGGACTCTGAAGCATCCTTTAAAAACTGGATGAAGAGTAAAGCCTTTAAAGACGCTCACGCGCATAAAGGCGGAAGACCGGACTATATTATAAGCAATGAAATTGTTTATCAGAAAGTCTCAATCGTTCGTCATCCGGTTAGCCTAGCTTAAAATAAAAAGCATCGCTTAGTCTGGTTATTCTTATCAACCAATCGACTAAACGATGCTTTTTTTAATTTTGATTTAACATTTCTTCAGCAATTAACCGGTAAGAAGTTAATTTATCTTCATAATCATAAGTAATCATCGCAAGCATGACTTCTTTTGCCCCGTAGGCATGCGCTAAAGCTTCTATCTGCTTCCGAGCCGATTCCTTTGTTCCAACAATAATCCGTGAACGATTATCCTTAATCCGTGCCCTATCACTTGCGGTTAATTGATAGTTACGGATTGTTTCCGGTGAAGGCGTTCCCTTACTTGACTCACCCTTCTCAAGCATGAGCATAGCGAGATCAAATGAACTTGCTATCCGCTCCGCTTCTTCCTCTGTTTCACCACAAGCAAAGAAAATACTTACTGCATTTTCAGCACGATTTACCTCACCACTCGCATGATTAAAGTTTTCATGATAGATTTGCGCTGCCTGTGTGCCGACGATTTGATTCCCACTAATAAACTGAGCATACATATAAGGTAGGCCTTCTTGAGCGGCAAGCACAGCCGAATGCGGACTTGAACCTAGCATCCAAAGGGCAGGCTTTTCGCTAATATCTGGTGCTGCAATCAAACCCGCATACTGATGATTTCGCGGAAGCTCACCCTTCAAATACAATCTTAAATCTTGGATCTGTTCAGCAAATGGATCATACTGACGCGGACTCCCATCACGCAGGGCAAAGTTCGATAAATGATTTCCACCTGGTGCACGCCCGAGACCAACATCAATCCGTCCCGGATACATTAACTCCAGTAAGCGAATATTCTCAGCAACCTTATAGGCGCTATAGTGAGGTAACATAATCCCACCTGAACCAATTCGGATCCGATTTGTTTTTGCAGCTAAATGAGCCATTAAAATTTCAGGGGATGAACTCACTAATTTATCAGAACTATGATGCTCTGCCACCCAAAAACGCTCAAAACCTAAGGCTTCAGCTTGTTCAGCAAGCTTGACTGTATAATCAAATGTTTCTTTAATTGATTGATTCTCTGAGACTTGTGCTTGTTCGAGAATACTTAATTTAATTGTCAATTAAAAAACTCCTTCCATATAAGCTGTCATTCGAACAGTTTAACATATGGAAGTTTAAAGTTTCTTAACGAATTCTGATTTTAACTTCATGGGACCTATTCCTGGCACCTTACAGTCAATATCATGATCCTCATCAATTAAACGAATGTCTTTGACAATGCTACCTTGTTTAACGACTTCTTTTGCACCTTTGATTTTTAAATCTTTAATCACCGTAATATCATCGCCATCATTTAACTCATTCCCATAGGCATCACGATAGACAGGTCCCGCTTCTAAAACTTCTTCACTTGCTTCTGACCATTCATGCCCACACATTGGACAAACATAGAGTGCTCCATCTAAATAAGTTAAATCTGACTGACATTCTGGACAAACTGGAAACTGACTCATATTTACAACCCCTTTTTCTTTAGTATACCATCTATTATAATATAATCTTTACATACTATCGTGTATAATCATTAATTAACAATCTGGAAAGAAGGTAGACTATGTTTGCTGTCCTCGGAAAATTAAGTGGTTTTTTTAAACAACATTGGAAACGATACAGCTTTGCAACACTTGCACTCCTACTTGCGAGCGCGATTGGACTTGTACCACCTAAGTTGCTTGGCTTTGTGATTGATCATATTCAACACCAAACCTTAACAATGCAAATTTTATATGGTGTATTGACCCTCTTCGGGCTAGCTTTATTTTTTCATTATTTATTTGGCTACCTCTGGTCAATTTCTTTATTTACTGGAGCGATTTTACTTGAGAAGGACTTACGCAGTCAATTAATGCAACATTATTTAAATATGACTCCAACCTTCTATGACAAGTACCGGACAGGTGACCTCATGGCTCGTGCTACAAATGACCTCAAAGCCGTAGCCAATACAGCGGGTTTTGGTATTTTGACCTTGATTGATTCAACAACTTATATGTTTATGATTATTGCCATGATGGGCTTTACAATTAGCTGGAAACTAACCTTTTTTGCCTTACTCCCACTGCCATTAATGGCCTTAATCATGAATAAGTACGGAGCGCTGATTCATGCCCGCTTCACAACCGCTCAAACCGCCTTTGCGGATGTGAATAATAGTGTCTTAGAATCAATTCGTGGCATCAGAGCACTTAGAGCCTATGTACAAGAAGAACACGAAATCGATCGCTTCAGCGACTTAACTGAAGACGTTTATAAAAAGAATATGGAAGTCACAAAAATCGACGCACTCTTTGAACCAACCATGCAGTTACTTGTCGGTATTTCCTATGTCATTGGTCTTGGTTACGGAGCGATGTTAGTTTTTGAGAGTCAATTAACCCTTGGTGACCTTGTCACTTTTAATGTTTATTTAGGTATGTTAATTTGGCCGATGTTTGCTGTTGGAGAGTTAATTAATATTCTCCAGCGTGGAAATGCATCCCTCGACCGGGTCAATCACACCTTAAATTATGAAGCCGATGTTAAAGATATTGAATCACCTGAACACTTAGATTGTGTTGAGTCAATCGAATTTAAAGGACTTAGTTTCGCCTACCCAGGGAGCAAAGAAAAACAGCTTAAAGATATTTCCTTTAAGATTAAGCGCGGCCAAACACTTGGCATTGTTGGAAAAACAGGCGGAGGTAAAACAACACTCTTCAAATTAATGTTACGCGAATACGAATATCAGACGGGACAAATCTTGTTTTCAGATATTAATTTAAAAAATATTGCTAGCGGAAATATCCATGAATTAATTGGGTATGTACCACAGGATCAAGTCTTGTTTTCTAAAACGATTCGAGAAAATATTCAGTTCGGAAAAGCTCATGCAAGTGATGAAGAAATTTATGACAGCTTAGAAAAAGCACATTTCCTAAATGATTTGCTCGAATTCCCTGACGGCTTAGATACACTTGTTGGTGAAAGTGGTGTCACACTCTCAGGCGGTCAGCAGCAAAGAGTCGCACTCGCCCGCGCCTTTATTAAAGATCCTGATATTTTAATTCTTGATGACTCCCTTTCTGCTGTTGATGGCGATACGGAAGCTAAAATTATCGAACATATCCGTACTGAACGCCAAGATAAGACCAGCCTTATCTCAGCCCATCGTCTTTCTGCTGTCACGCATGCCGATCATATTTTAGTTATTGAAGACGGCCGGATCATTGAAGAAGGAAACCATGATCAGCTCATGCAAGTAAAAGGCTGGTACTATGAACAATTTATGCAGCAGCAACTTGAAGATGAAGAGGTGATGCAAGATGAATAAAACAACTGAACGACGCCTCTTTGATTATGCTATGCGCTTTAAAAAGCTTATTTTCTTAGGGATTGTCTTTCTCATCTTCTCTGTTGCCCTGGAGCTAACAGGTCCCTTTATTGCGAAAATTATTATCGACAAGCACATTATTGCTGTTGAAGGCAGCTGGAGTGAGGTCGATGCTTCGTCCTCTGACATTGCATACAAAGACCGTTATTTCATTCGCTCTGACCGTCTAGAAGAGCAAGAAGTCTTGCAAGAAGTGACCATTTTACAGATTGAGAGTGCTTATTACCTTTTAGAAGGTCGCGCAGCAACCGAAGGCAAGCGAACGGCTCACGCTCATTCAGTTAGCATCTCAAAAGACGGACGCGTAAGTGAATTTCCAGCCACCAAGCTAACTGATAAAGAAATCTATGAGTTTTTTAAATTTGATAAAAAACCCATTTTTATTTGGCTAGGCATTTATCTGCTTCTACTCTTTTTTGCTAGTATTTTTCGTTATTTTGAAACTTATCTACTTCAAAAATCAGCCAATCTGATTGTCAGACAGATGCGTAATGATTTATTTAAGCATGTGCAAAGGCTGCCTATTGATTACTTTGTCAAACACCCTGCCGGTAGCATTGTCTCACGTGTCACAAACGATACAGAGGCGATTCGCGACTTGTATGAACGTGTTTTATCTATTGTCATCTCAAGTGTCATTTACATGGTTGGAATTATTCTAGCACTCTTTTTATTGAATACACGGATTGCACTTTTTACCTTGCTACTCATTCCAATTATTTTTGCTTGGGTCAGCTTATATAAGGTATACGGAACGCGCTATAACCAGGTCATTCGTTCAACACTGAGTCAGATCAACAGTAAGATTAGTGAAGCCATTCAAGGCATGTCTGTGATTCGTGCGTTTAAACAAAATAAAGGCATGCAAAAAGAATTTGAAGTCTTAAACAAGAAACATTTTACTTATCAGCGGAAACTACTCCAGCTCAATGCATTTACATCACATAATTTAGTTAACGTCTTAAAGAACTTAACTTTAATTGCTTTTATCTGGCACTTCGGTCTGCTCTCGATGCAGCCTGATCAGGTCATTTCAATCGGACTCTTATATGCGCTTGTTGACTATATTACTCGGCTCTTTGAACCTGTCGCTCAAATTGTCAATCAATTACCAATCATTGAGCAAGCACGTGTTGCAGGGAGTCGCGTCTTTACCTTACTCGATGAGAAGGGTGAAAAAGTACACACTGAAAAAATTAAACGCTATAAGGGCGAGGTGACCTTTGATAACTTAAGTTTTTCATATGACGGCAAGCAAACTGTCTTGAAAAAACTTAACTTTACCATTCCAGCAGGAAACACAGCCGCCTTTGTCGGTCATACAGGATCAGGGAAAAGTACCATTATGAACCTGCTCTTCCGCTTCTACGACCCACAAAAGGGACGGGTTTTAATCGACGGCATCGATACACAAATGTATTCCAGACAGCAAGTAAGAAGTCATATGGGGATTGTCTTACAAGATCCCTTTCTCTTTACAGGAACCATTCTTTCAAATGTCACTATGAACGACTCACGCATCACACGCGAACAGGCGATGAAAGCACTCCAAATGATTGGTGCTGATAGCTTTATCGAAAAGCTGCCCAAACAATATGATACAATTGTAACAGAAGGTGGCAGCACCTTTTCGCTAGGACAAAGGCAGCTTATCTCCTTTGCCCGAGCACTTGCTTTTGACCCTGCTATCCTGATTCTCGATGAAGCAACAGCTAATATTGATACAGAAACAGAAATTATGATTCAAAAAGCCCTAGACGTACTTAAAGAGGGACGAACAACTTTGATTATTGCTCACCGACTTTCAACGATTCAAGATGCTGATGAGATTTTCGTCTTAGACCAAGGCGTCATTAAAGAGTCAGGTAAACATCAAGACCTGATCAAAGCAGGTGGTATTTATAAATATATGTTTGATATGCAAAAACTAAAAAAGGAGCCTATAAATGACTGAGATTCACACACGACTAAATAAATTAAAAACTTATCTTAAAGAAGAAAAGATTGATTTAGCAATGATTACCTATCCGCCTAATGTATTTTATTATACGGGTTTTAACACCGACCCTCATGAACGTTTCTTAAGTTTAATGATTGACACAAAAGAAGACAAAGAATACTTTTTTGTCCCTGAATTAGATGCTGAGATTGCTAAACAAGATTCAATTATTCAAAATATCATTCCAATATCAGATGCGGTCAATCCTTTTGATCTTGTCAAAAAAGAAATTAATGGACCGATCAAAAGTCTAGCTATCGAAAAAAATGCTGTCACTGTTGCTAGACTTGAAGGACTAAATGAAATCTTCAAGACACCAAGCTTATTTGACATTCAAGCGCAAATCGACGCGCAACGGATGAAAAAATCGGCCAATGAAATTAAAAAATCACAAACAGCCATTAAAATTATCGAAGAAGTACTTGAAGCAGGCCTTAAGAAAATTAAAGTCGGTATGACTGAAGCTGAGGTCACAGCAGAACTTGAATTTCTCATGCGAAAATTTGGTGCAGATGGTCCCTCATTTACAACAATTGTACTCAGCGGACCAAAGTCAGCACTGCCACACGGCAGCCCGGATGAGCGTAAAATTGAAGCAGGCGACTTTTTACTGATTGATATGGGTGTGATTAAAGACGGTTATGTTTCTGATATTACCCGCACATTTGTCCTTGGTGAAGCGAGTGAAAAGCAAAAGGAAATCTATGACATTGTCTTAAAGTCGAATCAAGCGGGTATCCGGGCCGTCAAAGTTGGTGCACAAATGAAAGAATTTGACCTTGCTGCACGTCAGGTCATTCATGAAGCAGGCTATGGTGATTACTTCCATAACCGAGTCGGACACGGACTTGGTATTGAAGTACATGAGGCCCCTTCTGTTCATGCTGAAAACCAAGACCATGCTGAAACAGGCTTACTCTTTACAATTGAACCGGGTATTTACATTCCTGGATTCGGCGGCGTGCGGATTGAAGATAATGTCTATATTAACGAACAAGGAGACGTTCAAGTCCTCACAACTTTCCCTAAAGATCAGTTAATTGAAATTAAATAAATAAAAAGTCATGCTTATCTATTGATAAGCATGACTTTTTTTATTATAAACCAATCGAAATATACTTTGTTTCTAAATAAGCCTCTATCCCTTCTTGACCGCCCTCACGTCCGAGTCCGCTTTCTTTCATACCACCAAAGGGAACATGAGCAGCTGAAGGACCCCCATCATTCCAACCGATAATTCCATAAGTAAGCGCCTCGCTAAAATAAGTACCAACCTTATAGTCATTTGTAAAGAAATAGGCAGCCAAACCAAAAGGCGTGTCATTAGCAATTTCAACGGCTTCTTCCTTAGTCTTAAACCCAATGACGGGTGCAACCGGACCAAAGGTTTCTTTATGCATAATATCCATCTCTAAATTCACATCTTTTAAAATCGTTGGCTCGATGAAGTAACCGGACTTTTCCTCAGTTAAGCCCTTACCACCTGCGACAACTTCTGCGCCTTTTTCGATAGCATCAGTAATTTGCGCCATAATCTTTTGATAACTTGCCTCATTAATGATTGGCCCAATATCTACCTCATTAAAACCATTTCCGACACGCAACTTATTACTCGCCTCAATGAGTTTGTCAGTAAACGCATCAAGAATATCTTCATGGACTAAGATCCGATTTGCACAGACACAGGTTTGTCCTGCATTTCTAAACTTTGTTGCAATTGTTTGTTTAACTGCAAAGTCAAGATCAGCATCCTTATACACAATGACAGGTGCATGGCCACCTAGCT
>JASLIE010000142.1 GCA_030152985.1 Bacillaceae bacterium | reverse complement strand
ACTGACATTCGAGTGCAACCTAAATTAGCCTTTAAAAACCCCAAAAAAGCTCAGCATCTATTTTACCTGTTTCTTCGTTTGAGAGCTTCGTTCTTATATATTCTTTTTAGTCGGTTGAGGCCGGCCCGCGGAAAGCGTAGTAGATTTATGGAGCGACAGAGTCGATCAAATAAAAAGAAAAGGTAATTCCAGTAAAATAAATTTACTGAAATTACCTTTCTCATTTCACTGGGTTTTGTCCCAGCCTCTTCAAGTTACCTTCCATATTTAAAACAATTCTTTTTTTCTTGCTCTCAGTCTAACAAAAGTAATGATTCCACCGATTAAGAGTAAGCTACCAATAAATAGATAATTATACAAGTGACTTGTTGTTCCGGGTAATTTTGTTCCCGTTTTAGCTTGATCCTTGACTAGACTTGGTTTATTTTCTAGAGTTTGGATATTTGTATCGGCTTTCTGTTCTAGTGACTGATTGTGAGTTGTTTCATTAGGAATAATAGGGTCTGAGTCTTTTATCGTTTCATTTCCGTCTAAATGATTTGGTAATTCTGGTTGCGTTGGTTGACTAGGCTTATCGCTGTTTGAACCAGGCTTATCAGGTTCAATGACCTCTATATCTTCATTTTCATCTTCATCTGGATCAGGGACATCAACTATTTCTCCGTCTTTAGTCATAAATGACCAGATTTGTGAGCGCATTTTCCCATCATAAGCATCCTCTGCTAATACGTACCAATGATAAGTCTCATTTGGACTGAGATCGCTCCAAACAACTGCTGCAGTTTCCCCACTTGGTATATTTTCTACTTGATCAATTAAATCGTTGGTATAGACGTTAACTTTAATAAAGTCGGTTTCAACTTTCTTTAATTGAGCTGTTAAGTCAAAATCAAGGTTAAACTCATCTTTGTTAGGAAATTCTTCCGGTTCAAAGAAGTTAAATTTGTTTAGATAAGGTGAATAAGTCTTAACATCCATTGTATTTTTTTCAGGGTTAAATGTCAGAATCCGCAAGAATCCTTGACCCCCTTCAGGTCCTGCTTGATAATCTGCTAGCATCTGATAGACGAGGCGGTCTGTTTCACCATCACCGTTATCATCAATTTCATCAATTAATGTTTGGGCATTATGATAATGTCCGGATAAAACAGCATAGACGTTTTTGTTTGGAACGACTACTTCTTCATAAATACGATCGGCAATTGGACTTCGTGATCCGCTGGCTAGTAAATATTCGTGGAAGTTTAAGATTGCCTTTCTATTTGGATAGTGTTCAAGTACTTGGTTCATCCAATTAATTTCATCCTCACCCATTCCCCATCCAGCATAAATCATAATGAAATCATTACCTTCAGCTGAAATAAGGTCGTAATGTCCACGATTATTTAAATAAGAACCACCAAAATAAGGCTTGTCTTCAAAACGATGGTCGCCAAAGTAGCTATAGTAATTTGTATAGTCAATTTCTTTGTGACCCACGTCATGATTTCCAGCAAGCACACCGTAAGGAATGTTTGCGTCGTCTAAGATTTTCATATTACGATCTGCTACTTCCCACTGTTTCATATCTTGATGTTTATCAACAAGGTCTCCCGTATGAAAAACGTACTTTAAGTTAAGGTTTTTTTCTTGTTCGACCATCCACTTAACTTGAGACTCATAAATGTGAGGGTAGGACTCTGAGTAATATTGAGTGTCAGTAAACCAAACGAAAGAAAACTCACCATCATCTACAGTGAAATCATCCTTTGATTTTTTTTGTTGATCTGTTTCTGTCTTCGTTTCAGTCTTTGCAATTTCATCCTGAACAATAACACTTACTTGCTGGTCCTTTAAATAATCCTCGGCTTTGACTTCACCGATTAATTGAAAGGCATCTTCACCAGCTATATGAGAAACAAGCGCCTCCCATTTCTCTGTTTTATAATTCCAAGCATACATTGTAACCTTTCGTCCAGCTAGTGACTCACCTTGCCAAAGGACTTCGATTTGATCGTCAGCATCGACTGTTTCGTCAACAGTTACATCAAAGCGATGATAAGGAAAAGCATCGGTTGCTTCAGTTGTAATTGTTTTATTATTGGCTTTGATGAGATCTTGATACTGTTTCTTTTCTATCTCCTTTTCCCCCTGAGGTCTAAACTCAGTTGGTGGTTCTGTTTCTGAAGCATGTGTAGAGATTGTCATTTCTGAATCACTTGCAAGATACTTCTGAGCTTTGTAAAAACTGACAGTTAAATCATCCTTAGTTGGGTCGGTCACTTTAACAGCTAAATTAGCTTCTGTTGCTTGAGCTTCTGATTGGACCTCGTTTGGTGTATTTGGTTTTTCGCCATCAACCTTAAAGGTCACTTGTTTTTCTGCATGATTTCCAGCTGCATCTAAAGCTGTAAAAGTAACTTGATGAGTGCCTGCTTCTAGAAGTGCCGAGCTTGTTTCGTATGGAAGGGAGATATGATTATCGTTTAAGACAGCCCTAACTTCTGTTACTTCACTTACTTGATCAATAAATTCTGCGTCGATGGTGAACTTCCCTTTGTAAGTTTGTCCATCATTGATTGTTGGGTGAATTTCAGGAGCAGTATTATCAACAATAACATTTCTTTTAATTCGCTCTTTTCCATCTGTTGCACTTACTTGGTGTTTTCCATCATCTACGTTTCTTGTGTCCCAAATGAATGCGTGAGAATTGAAGTGTTTGTTATCAATATCAAACGAGAAGTCATATACTGCATCCATTCCTGCACTATCACCAATCGCATATTCAGTAATTGGATTTGAAAATTTAGCATCACGAATAAGTGTTCCATCAGCTAAAATAAGTCGAATATTTTTCATGTAAAAGTCATCACGATTTTCGTTGGATTCAAGGTCAAAGGGGCTAACCTTTGTTCCAGCTCTTACAGAAATCGTATTATTGCCCGGTCTTAGT
>JASLIE010000141.1 GCA_030152985.1 Bacillaceae bacterium | reverse complement strand
ATCGAACAATTTAATAGTGATCAATTTCCTGTGCTTAAAAAACAACTTGATGAATATAGAGAAGCTTTAAGAGTGTTTTAAGATGGAAGAGATTAAAGTAAAAGCAAGGACTCAGAGTTATAAGGTCTATATTGGTGAAGGAATCAGGTTTAAGTTAAAAGAATTAATTAAGACATACACATCAGGCTTAATTATTACAGATGAGATAATTGCTAAACTCTATTTGAAAGATATTGAAAGTCAATTAAGTCATGCAAATTTTCACACACATATTGTTCCTGTAGGTGAGGGTTCAAAATCAATTGAAAATTATTATGATATTCAAACAAGTGCCTTAAAAAACGGTTTAGATCGTACTTCTCTTTTTATCGCTTTAGGTGGGGGGGTTGTTGGTGATTTAACAGGATTTGCAGCTGCAACATTTATGCGTGGAGTTGATTTTGTTCAGATACCAACAACTATACTTGCACATGATAGCAGTGTCGGAGGGAAGGTGGCTATTAATCATGAAGTCGGAAAGAATTTAATAGGAGCTTTCTATCCTCCAAAAGCAGTTATTTATGATGTTGAAACGCTAGAGAGCTTACCCAATCATGAGGTTAGATCAGGCTATGCAGAAATTATAAAAGAAGCATATTTAGCTGATCCTGAACTTGTAAATAGAATTCTATCAACTAATATCAAACAATTAAATCGTTCGACTTTAATTAAGGATTTAGCTAGAGGAATTCAAATAAAAAGAGATATTGTAGAAAAAGATGAATATGAGTCAAATATACGAATGTATTTAAATCTAGGTCACACCTTAAGTCATGCGCTTGAAGCTGAGCTTGGTTATGGAAAAATAACTCATGGTGAAGCTGTTGCGCTTGGAATGATTTTTGCGTTCCGTTTGAGTGAAACGATATATAAAGTAGATTTAAATATTGCGTCATATAAAGATTGGTTAAGACAAAATGATTATCCATTAACACTCCCCTTTATTCATCCAAGAAAGTTACTTTCTAGAATGAAGTCTGATAAAAAAACTAAAGATCAAGTGATTCAAATGGTTTTATTAAAGTCAATCGGAAATCCAGTTGTTAAAAATGTATCTGATGACCTATTACTCGAACATTTAAATGAATTTATGAAGGAGTTTGATAAAAGATGACACGAGGCATTAGAGGAGCAACAACGGTTGTAAAAAATAGTGAAAATGAAATTTTGCTAGCGACAGTTGAAGTTGTGAAAGAAATGATAGAAGAAAATGATGTTTCTCCTGAGCAAGTTTCACATATCTTCTTTTCAGTTACAGAAGATTTAAACGCTAGCTTTCCTGCAAAAGCAGTACGTGAACTTGAGGGATGGCAATACGTTCCAGTTATGTGTATGCGTGAAATTCCAGTTCCAAACAGTTTACCCAAATGTATTCGTGTCATGATGGTAGCAGAAATTAAAAAAACACAAAAAGAAATTAAACATATTTTTAAAAATGATGCGATTAAATTAAGACCAGATTTATCAAATGTATAAAAGGAGATTTGACTGAATGCTAGGTAAAAAGATATTGACCCAATTATCCCCTTATAAGCAAGGGATGCAAACACACGAAGTAAAGGAAAAGTATGGACTTGATAAAATAGTTAAATTAGCTTCGAATGAAAATCCTTATGTTTACTCACCTAGCTTAAAGGAACATTTTGAGAGACTGACTCATTCATTAGAAGTTTATCCAGACGGTTATGCGGGACGAGTGCGAACTAAACTTGCAAACACTTTAAATATAAATGAAGAAAAAATTGTGTTTGGACACGGTTCAGAAGAATTGATTGCTTTAATCACTCGAGCTTATCTTGAAGCAGGAGATAGGACAATTATGGCAGAGTCAACTTTTTCACTTTATAAACATCACAGTTTAATTGAAGGTGCGGAAGTTGTTGAAGTACCAACAGTTAATGGCTATCATAATCTTGATGCTATGCAGAATGCTGTAACTAATGAAACGAAGTTGATTTGGATTTGTGCACCAGATAATCCGACAGGAACTTTACTGGATTTTTCTGATATAGAATTTTTTTTAGATGAGCTTAGAGAAGATATTGTTGTTGTTTTAGATGAAGCTTATTATGAATATGTTGAGAAATCAAAAAGATATGACTCACTTGAATTAATTCATAAATATTCGAATCTCATCATTTTAAGGACCTTTTCAAAGGCCTATGGACTCGCTGCGCTTAGATTAGGTTATGGGCTAATGAATGAAGCCTTAGCAGAACATTTAAATGTTATTAGAGGTGCCTTCAATACAACAAGTCTTTCACAAGAGTTAGCAAGTATTGCACTAGAGGATCAAACTTTTATCGAAAATACTTATCTTGAAAATTTGAAGGTGAAAAATGAGTTAATCGACTTTTTGGAAAAAGAAAAGATTGACTATTATCCATCCGAAGCAAATTTTTTATTAATTAAAGTTAATCAGTCAGGATTTATTATATCAGAAAAGCTATTAAAACAAGGTTTTATTATTCGTCCAGGTGAGTTACTTGGTTATCCAGAGACCATTCGAGTAACACTCGGAAGGCAAGAAGATATGAGAGAATTTATGCAGGCTTTGTTAAATAGCTTACAATAAAAAGTAAAGAGGTACATTTATGAAGCAAACAGTCATCATTGCTGGACTGGGGTTAATTGGTGGGTCTATTGCAATGACTATTGATAAAACTAAATATGAGGTAATTGGTTATGATTTAAATAAAGACTCCGTTGATTATGCTTTTCAACAAGAAATTATAAGTAGAAAATCAGAGGATTTTTTAAGAGAAGCAGAACAAGCACACATTATTATTTTAGCAGCACCTATTTCGCAAACAATCAGTTTATTAAAAGAGCTAGATCCAGTTGAGTTTAAGCATTCTGTCATTATTTCTGATGTGAGTTCAGTCAAAGGGTCAATAACAGATTGCGCAAAGCAACTAAAAAATGAAAAAATAACCTTCATTGGTGGACATCCGATGGCAGGCTCACATAAAACAGGAATTACAGCAGCTAAGGCACATCTTTTTGAGAATGCAATTTATTGTTTGACACCACTTAATAAAGAGAAGAAAAGTGAATTAATAAGTTTAAAGGAAGTGCTACGAGGAACAAAAAGTAATTTTCTCGTTTTAAATCCAAATGAACATGATGAGATGACAAGCGTTATTTCTCATTTTCCACATTTAATTGCCTCATCACTTGTTCATCAAGCAAAAAAGTGGGAAGAGGTTCATCATTATTTACCTGAATTAGCGGCTGGGGGATTTCGTGATATTACTCGAATCGCTTCAAGTAACCCTAAGATGTGGCAAGATATCTTTTCACATAATGGAGATAAAATGTCACGCTTGCTACAAGATTGGATTAATGAGATGGTTACTTTGAAAGAGTTTTTAGATAAAAATCATTCTGAGGCAATGGTTAATTATTTAAAGCAAGCTAAGGATTATCGTGATGGATTAGGAACTGATAGTACACGAGGCGCTCTGCCAGCATTTTATGATGTTTATGTGGATATCAAAGATAAGCCAGGTTCAATCGCTAGGGTTGCTACACTGTTAGCAGAAAACAATATCAGCTTAAGAAATATACGTATTTTAGAGATTAGAGAAAATATAGATGGTGCTTTACGTCTTACTGTGTTTTCAAAAGAGGACCAGTTGCGTACATGTAGATTGCTTGAAAATAACGGATATGATGTCTCGATTAGTATCTAAGTGAGGTGGACTATGTCAGTTAAATTTGAAAACTATCAGGCGTCTTTAAAAGGTGCTTTAGAAATGCCTGGTGACAAATCAATTTCACATCGTGCGATTATGATAGGTTCTTTGGCTAAAGGTAGAACCCTAATTCATAACTTTTTGGACGGTGAAGATTGTCAGCGTACAATTCAAGTTTTTAAAGAGCTGGGAGTAAAAATCGATCAAAAAGGCTGCCGAGTTGAGATAAAAAGTAAGGGGTATGAACATTTTATTTCACCTAAGAACCCTTTATATTTTGGTAATTCTGGCACAACAGCAAGGCTCATGATAGGAATTCTATCTGGTTTAAATTTGACTGCTATTTGTCACGGAGATGCCTATTTAACTGAGCGTCCCATGAAGCGGGTAGTCAATCCATTAAGAAAAATGAATGCTCAAATTATTGGTAGAGAAGAGGGAAATTATCTACCGATCGCAATCGACGGTCAGAGACTAAATGCTTTAACATATGAGATTCCAGTAGAAAGTGCGCAAGTTAAGTCTGCATTAATTTTTGCAAGTTTGTTTGCTAAAGATCAGTCAGTCTTGACCGAGCGAAATTATACACGTGATCATACTGAAAATATGCTTCGTGCCTTTGGTGCGGATGTAGAAACTGAAGGTTTAAAAGTTACTGTTAGACCTCAGCCTAATTTAGTGGGAAAAAAAGTGAATGTTCCAGGAGATATTTCTTCTGCCGCTTTTTTTATTGTTGGAGCTTTACTCGCCCCTCAAAGTTCAGTGACTCTTAAAAATATAGGTTTAAATAAAACAAGAGATGGTATTTTAAGAGTAGTTAAAGCAATGGGAGCTGACCTTACTTATGATTCAGTGAGGGAAGAGAATGGTGAAAAAGTAGGTAATTTGACGGTTAAGCACTCTGAATTAAAAGGCCTTGAAATAAAAGGAGACTTGATTCCTCTTTTAATAGATGAAATTCCTATTATTGCCTTACTTGCAACACAAGCTAAGGGAAAAACTATGATTAGAGAGGCTAAAGAATTACGTGTTAAAGAAACAGATCGTATCAAAGCAACAGTTGAAATGCTCACTTCATTTGGTGCCCAAGTCGAGGAGTTAGAAGATGGCATGATTATAAATGGTGAGCAAAAATTACATGGAGCAAAGGTAAAGAGTTATTTTGATCATCGAATGGCTATGACAGCGATTATTGCTTCACTAGTGACAAAAGGAGCGGTTGAGATTGATGATATTTCACCAATTGCAATTTCCTATCCTGAATTTCTTGAAGATTTTCAAAAACTACTATAAAATTTTAAAAGAATCTACATTGTGTAGGTTCTTTTGTTTCACTAGAGGAGATGTGATGAAATGATTAGCGAATTACAGATTGCACTTCAGTTATTAGAAGAAAATAAAATGGAAGAAGCACTTCGATTAATTGAAAGGCTTTCTAAAAAAGCAAATGATGATGAGCTTTATACAATCGGTGAACTCTATTTTGATTGGGGTTTTTTAGAAGAAGCAACAGAGGTTTTTAGTCGACTTGCTCATAAGTATCCATTAGATAGTCAATTGAAAATCGCCTTATCCTCGATAAAAATTGAACAAGAAAATGATAATGAAGCGATTCAATTATTGAGCTCAATTAAAGAAACGGATGAATTTTATTTACATGCTCTTATCCAATTAGCAGATCTCTATCAGGTTCAAGGACTTTATGAAGTCGCTGAAAATAAATTAAAAGAAGCTAAGCAGTTAGAGCCAAATGAATTTATAATTGACTTTGCCTTAGCAGAGCTTTACTTTTCAACAGGTAAGTATAAAGCAAGCCTACCTTATTATGAACAAGTACTTAAATCAGCAGATGAGATTAACGGTGTTGATGTAAACGAACGTGTGGCTGAATCATTGGCACTTATAGGTGAATATGAATCAGCACTTAACTATTATCAACAAATTAAGAATAAATCGAATGATGTTTTATTCAAATACGGTTTTACTGCTAGTCAAATTGATAAATCAGAACGTGCCATTGAAATCTGGGAAGAACTCCTAAATAGAGACGATAATTATCATTCAGTTTATCCTGAACTGATTAAAATGTACTTAAAAGTAAATCGTTTAAATGAAGCAGAAAAAACGTTAGAAAAAGCCTTACTTTACGATGAGTTTAATAAAGAGCTTTATTTTTTAGCAGGTGAAATAGAATATTCAAAAAATGACTTTACAAAAGCCAAAAAATTCTATCAGAAGTCACTGACACTTGATTCAGATTATAAAGAAGCTTTGATGCGATTAAT
>JASLIE010000137.1 GCA_030152985.1 Bacillaceae bacterium | reverse complement strand
CAATATTAGTTCCATACTACCTTATTTTGTTTCAGAGTTCGAAGGAGAAATCTTGTTATTTACACATATGGGACTAAAAAAAGAAATAATACAAAGATTATTTCTTTTACTAATTATTTCGATGATATTAGTTTCAATCACATTTCCATTAATAGCCTGTATAATTCTTAGTCTAATACTTAGCGTGTCTGTAAATTATTTTAAAATAATAATTATCATTTGTATTCAGATTGCATTTTCTCTTTTAATTAGCGTTCATGCAATTGACATTTAGGGCATAACCCATACAAATCGAGTTGATGATATTCAAGTAGAAAACCTGTCTCGGCTGCAATTTGTTTTTCATATGTATGCAATGGACACTCTTCAATTACAATTATCTTCTGACAGTTTATACAAATTAAATGATGACTGTGGCTCTTATCATTATATTGATATATTGGTTGAAGCGGTTCCTGTAGTTTAGTCTTAGTAATTAAATTATGCTTTTCAAATAGTTCTAATGAGCGGTAAATCGTTGATAGGTTAATGGATGAATCAATTTGAGACTCGATCTCGCTGATTGTTAATGGCACTTGACTAGCCTTTAAAAGAGACAAAATCGCTACCCTTTGTGGGGTACATTGAATATTATGGGTTTTTAACTCCTGCATTGGCAATCCTCCTTTACATAATCAATTTCTTTTTCTAGTTCAATCATCTTAATAGTTCCTCTAGTTAAATCATTCAATTCATTTAATTGTTCAGGATTTTGAATCTTTAACGTATAGTATACATTACTATCATACTGACGATTGACTATCTCAGCCAAATCCTCACAATGTGTTTCGATAGTGTTGATATATTCATAAGGAAATACAAGTTGGAACGTATACATCCATTGAGGCACAAGAATTACAGAGGATTCAATGGCTAGAGCAACACTACCTCCATACGCTCTTATCAATCCTCCGACTCCTAATTTTACACCTCCATAATAACGAACAACAACCGCAATTACATTATCCAAATCATGTCCTTTTAAGACTTGAAGCATTGGTAACCCAGCACTGGATGCCGGTTCACCATCGTCATTAGAGCGCTCTATATCCCCAACTCTATAAGCACTACAATGATGAGTCGCTTTAGGATGCATCTTTTTAATTTGTTTTAGATACTCTTTTGCTTCATCTTCACTTTGAACAGGACATAAATAACTAATAAATTTAGATTTATTAATTTCTTGTTCCACGATGACTTCTTTCTCAATTGTTTTAAATTCTAATAATTGTTTCATGGTTATATTATAAAACAAAATTCTTTTTAATAATAGTTTGACAATCAAACCTTTTGTGTTTATAATTCAATACATGGAGGTTTTTTATATGAAAAATATTGCGATTGTAGCTGACTCATCCGTCTCTTTTACTAAAGACGAAATTCAAGAAAGGCAACTATATGTTGTGCCCCTCACTATTATTCATAAAGATCAAGAATTACTTGATCAAGTTAATATTTCAACAGAACAAGTAAGAAACATATTATTAAACAATGGTCTTTTATCAACGTCTCAACCTAACATTGGAACACTAATTGACATTTTTGAAGAGATTAAAGGAAAAGGATATGATCATATTTTTATTTTACCTTTATCCCATCATTTAAGCGGAACGCTAAACTCATTTAAACAAGCCGTTGAACAGGTCAACTTAAATAACTATACATTAATTGAAACAGAAACTTTAGCTGGACCGATTCAGAGAGGTATTGATTTAATCCTTGATCTAAATAAAGAAGAAAAATCTATTCAAGAAATTATTTTTAGTTTAAATCGCTTATTTAACCACACAGAGTCATACGTTCTTCCGAAAACATTAAAACAACTAAAAGCGTCTGGACGTATCTCAAGATCTGCCGCAACAATGGCATCACTACTAAAAATTAAACCTGTTTTAAAGTTAGAAAACAAAGGTATCACAATTGAAAAATTTGCGACTGCAAGGACTGAGAATAAAGCAATGATGAGTATTGTGAAAGATTTAATTAAAAATAATGTAACCCCTAAAACATATGTTTTAAACTTACTTCATAGCGAAGCAGAAAAAGAAGTATACACATTATTAAATTTGATAGAGCAGGAAATCGGAGCATTCGAATATACTATTTCTTCACTTCCTGCAGTATTAACTGCACATGCCGGGATTGGAACCATTGCACTTCAATATTCTATAAAATAAAAAGGGTAATAGGCTTCAGCCTATTACCCCTTTAATTCCAAGATAACGGGAGCGTGATCACTTCCAAATTCCTGATCTAAGATATCCGCATCCTTTATATGTTTTTCAAGCTTCTCTGATACTAAAAAGTAATCAATTCTCCACCCAGTATTTCTAGACCTAGAATTAAAACGATAACTCCACCATGAATATCTTTCCGTAACGTCTCCATGGATGTATCTAAAGGAATCTATAAAACCTGAATCTAGTAACTCCGTCATTTTATTTCGTTCCTCATCTGTAAATCCTGCATTACGACGATTACTCGAAGGATTTTTTAAATCAATTTCTTTATGAGCTACGTTTAAATCACCACAGATGATCGCCGGTTTTAATTCATCCAATCGATTAACATACTCTCTAAAATCATTTTCCCACTGCATTCTATAATCCAAGCGCTTAAGTTCGCTCTGAGAATTAGGTGTATAAACTCCAACTAAATAAAAATCTTCATACTCGCAAGTAATCACACGACCTTCTTGGTCATGTTCCTCTAAGCCAAGTCCATATGTAACATTGATCGGTTCTACCTTACTATAAATAGACACTCCAGAATAACCCTTCTTAACCGCATAATTGTAGTAAGAATAATATCCCTCTGGATAAAAGTCATGTTGATCTTTCTGTAGTTTTATCTCTTGTAAGCATAATATATCTGCATCAAATTTCTTAAACTGTTCTAAAAAATCTTTTTTTAG
>JASLIE010000129.1 GCA_030152985.1 Bacillaceae bacterium | reverse complement strand
ATACACAATCACAGGTGCATGGCCACCTAGCTCCATTGTCACATTTTTGATTGTATCAGCACTCTTTTTGATTAAGGACTTTCCAACTGCTGTTGATCCCGTAAAGCTAATCTTCTTAACCGAATCACTCTCTGTAAAAATATCACCTACAAGACTGCCAGATCCATTCACATATTGAATGACATCTTGATCAAAGCCCGCTTCATGAGCAAGTTCAATTAAGCGCATGGTCGTCAGTGGCGTTTCTGAGGCAGCTTTTACGATAAATGTACAACCTGCTGCAAGTGCTGGTGCTGCTTTTCGTGTCATCATAGCAGCCGGGAAATTCCAAGGCGTAATGGCTGCAACAAGTCCGATTGCTTCTTTTGTCACTAGTAATTTCTTATCTTCTGTATGCGAAGGAATAATCCGTCCGTAAAGACGCTTGGCCTCTTCTGCGAACCAAATAATATAATCATTAGCATAGTCAACTTCACCTAAGGCCTCTTGATAAGGCTTCCCGTTTTCTCTTGTGATCAGTTCTGCAAGCTCCGTCCGATGAGCTGCGACAAGCTCAGACCAACGCTTGAGCCGTCTTGCGCGTTCATGGGCATTTACTTTTCGGTAACGTTTAAATGCAAGCTCACCCCGCTTAAGCTTATCTTTTATTTCTGCTTCTGTTTCATACTTCAATGTTTCGATTACTTCACCTGTTGCTGGGTCTAAGACATCAAACATTTCCTTCATGAATTTCAGCTCCAATCATTTAAGTTACTTACAGTATAACAAACAAATAAAAAAAATAACCTTAACTAGGTTATTTTTTCTTTAAGAGCTTTAATAAATGCTTCATTCACTTCCTCAACCGGATACATGTAAATCCCGCTTGTCGTATGCAGTAAAATAGTTGCTGCATTTGACAGCCTTCTAACCGACACATCATTTACTTGATTAAGTTGAAATACACGGTGCTTGGACTCTAAATGTGTTGAATATAATTTTAATTCACGTAATTCAGTTACGCGTTCTTTCTTTAGGCCTTGAATTTCTTGATGCACCTTATAATAAGTTTGTTTTTCAATCATTTACTCTGGACCCCAAGTACTCATGCCGCCTTGCACATTAATTAAATTTGTAAAACCACGACGTTTTAAACGTTTAGCCGCTTCATTTCCTGCTGCCCCTGTACGTGACGTAAGAACAATCATTTGCTCTTTATCCTCAATCTCTTCTGCTGCATCTTTAATGGCACGTAAGGGAATATTTTTAAAACCACGAATATGAAAGTTATTAAATTCACTTTTAGGTCGCACGTCAATAAAGAGTGCTTCCCCTTCATCAAGTAATTCTTTTAATTCATCTGTATAGATTTGTTTAACCGCCTTACTTGGAATAATCTTCCATAAGACATAGGCGACAAAACCAAAAATAAAAAGTAATACAAGTGCTTCTGCGAGAATCGCCATCGACATCTCTCCTATTCGTTAATATCTATAAATAAGGTTAACACTTCGGCACCTTCATTATCAACTGGGATAAATAAGTGTGGCTTCCTGCCTGTAAAAAATGCCGTATCACCTTGTCGCATCAAATGTCTTTCACCATTATATGATAACTCAATACTGCCTTTTAGAATATAGATAAATTCATCATGTGAATGTGTGTAAGCCTCTTCTCTCATATTTAAATCTTTTGGAGTGACATGTACAATTGTTGGCTCTACACCTGAATATTTCGAACGATTGGCTAGTAACTCATATGAATAACCCATATGTGAATCGCCAACTTTTGCTTCACGATTTTCTTTTTTCATTAAGACAAGGTCTTGTTCAGCTTTATCCTCTAATAACCAAGATAAAGGAACATTTAATTCCTCTGAAATCTTAGCAAGCGTTGCAATTGCTGATGATGTTTGACCATTTTCTATTTTAGATAATAAACTTTTAGATATCCCACATGCATCCGCAATTTGTTGCTGTGTTTTTTGTTGCCTTAAACGCAACTCTCTAATTTTAACACCAATGTGATCTAAGCTAATAGCAGCCAACTCCCTCCACCCAAATAAATTTAGGCTCTCTTCATCATATAAAAGCAGACCCTTAAAATCAAGACTCGACTAAAGTAACTTGAGTATAAACATTAAAATAAATAAGCCTGTAATCAAAAGATACAATGGATTTAAATCTGAGTATTTTTTTGTCGCTAGCTTAAGCACTGCATAGCTAATGAAACCAAAAGCCATGCCATCTGCGATACTATAAGTAAATGGAATCATCGTAATGATGACCAAAGCCGGAATGATTTCTGTTAAATCATCAAAGGGTAGTTGCTTGATTTCAAAAACCATCATCATCCCAACAAGGACTAAAATAGCTGACGTCGCTGATTTTGGAATCATCCCAATATAGGGCAAAACAAATAAGGTCAGTAAAAATAAAACACTTGCAACTAGACTTGTACGGTAAGTCTGTCCTTTTGCTGAAATATTAGCAGCATTTTCAGAAGCTGAAATTGTCGGTGACGATCCAAATAAAGCACTCAAGGCACTTGACATTGCAATTGCTTGATAAGCCTTCTTAAAGGCTGACTCACGCTTTAACATGGCCAGTTGCCCTTGTAAAACCCCCATAACCTCAAAAACCAAAATCATTGTTAAAGGAAAAACAGACAGCCAAAATTCTAAACTCGTCATCCGAGTGAAGTCAGGTAAATAAATGGCATCACTTAACTTAAATTCAACTACTTCAAGCGCATCTTCACTCGAAATATCACCAAATAAAAAAACAAGCAAGCTTCCAACAACAAGTGTAATTAAAAAGTGAGCCTTCGTCTCTCTCACATAAAGAATAAAAGCAATCAGTAAGGTTAAGATACTTAATTGAACCGACCTTGACTGAAGATCACCTAAACTGAGGAGCCCACTTTCACCTGCAAGGACAATCCCACTACTCTCAAAACCTAAAATAATTAAGAAAAAACCAAGGCCAACTGAAATCGCAATTTTCAGTGTCTGAGAGATAGCTTCATTTAAGAGTGTCCCAAGTGATGTAAACGCAACAATCATAAAGAGAAGACCAGCGACTAAAACAACCGCTAAGCCTTGATTATATGTCATATTTCCTTCGAGTACGATTGAATATGTAAACAAGGCATTGATACCCATACCGGGTATTAAAATCAGTGGTAATCTTGCATAAATACTCATCAGTAAGGTCCCTATAAAACTAACAAGTATTGTTGCAATCATTCCCGCCTGCATTGAAATGCCTGCTTCACTTAAAATTGACCCGTTGACAATCACAATATAAACCATTGTTAAATAGCCAACAAGTCCGGCAACAATCTCTCGCTGCCATAGCTTTTTACCCTGCATCTCTTTTCACCTTCCTAATCCCTTAAACAGTTTAACATAAACAGAGCTGAGTTTAATTAAATAAAGCTTTTGACTCATTCCTTATTTTGATACAATGAGTTAAGCAATAATTTTATTTCCTGGGAAATAAACCCATGAGGAGTGATTACTCGTGTTAAAAACCAAAGCTTTAAAAACAAAAAAAATTATTTTAATTGTTAGCCTCTTCACGCTTGCACTCCTCGGAATGCGATTTATTTGGCTTGATTTATTTTCTACGACTGAGCATCCTAAAGTCGAAGATGGTGTCCTCGACTTAAGTGATTGGGATTTTAAGAAAAATGAAATTTTAACACTCGACGGTGATTGGAAGTTCATTCCGAATAAAGTTTTAACCCCTTATATGAAAGAGCCAGACTTTGCGAGTGAAAGTTCCTTTGCTGTAC
>JASLIE010000118.1 GCA_030152985.1 Bacillaceae bacterium | reverse complement strand
TCATCTGACATCTTCCAATTTTTAATCCAACGTGAAACTTGAGGAAAGTCATCTTCAAAACCAAGTCGCGTGACGTGATGGATTTTTTCTACATCCCCATAAACGGCCTTAGGATCATCTAAATACTTTAAATCGAGCTCAGAAAAGATACGGTGTGGATTCCATAAGGGAGCAACAATGGCTTCTTTTTTGTCGATTGCTTGTTTAATTTCAGTCAGCATTGCTGGTTCTGAACTTGCAATCAACTCATAATCTAAGGCGTACTCCTTAAGCAATACTTCAGTTATTTCCATTGTCCCAGCACCAGGTTCAAAGCCAGTAATTTGTTGATTAAATAAATCTTTATGTTCATTTAAGTCTTCGATACTATTAATTTCTTCTAAGTAGCTCGGAACAACCAGTCCAACTTTCGCTGTATCATACCATGTTTCTTCAGAAAAATTAATTTTATCTGCATATTCCTCATAATAAAATTTGTCTTGAATGGGTAGCCAAGTTTCTAAATTAATATCAAGCTCATCGTTAGCAAGGGCAGCCATAATTGTGCCAGCATCAAGTAGATGAAAGTTCACTTCATATCCTTCTTTTTCAAGAATCAGTTTCCACATATGTGTAACAGCAATGTTTTCCTCCCAATTGATTTGGCCCATTTCGATGACTTTGCTTTCCTTTGTTTCCTTTTTACTGCAGGCTCCTATTATTAAAATTAAACCCAGACCTAGAATTAAGATTAGTTTTCTTTGTTTAAATCGCATGCGGTTAACCTCCGTCTTATTTTTTAAACATGTAAACTATATCATTCTAACTTTATTTGGTTTACTTTCTAATGTGAATAGAAGCACCAAAACCAGACAATCTCCATACTTGTCTGAGCCTCGTTTATTGAATATTCAATTTTTAAAGACAATAAAATGACATGAAAGAAGTTTGATTACAAAAAACATGTCGCCGAGAACTTAATTAACATACTTGAATGATAATAATGAAGTTTTCTTTTCTCTGTTTGTTGTTATATCTAAACATTCTCTCTTATAAAAGTGCCCCCAATCTTAAACTTATTTATTAGGTTACAGAGTTCGAGCGTGTCTGTCAACAGGCTTTTAAATAAAAAAAGACTAAAATCAATGAAGTGATTTTAGTCTTTTCTTATTTTATTCAGTTTCTAAAAAAGGATGATCGGTTGGTAACCATTTTTCTAAAAGCTCATCTTCAACTCGAATTTGGTGTTGATCGTAAAAGTAATTCGTTGGTTCTACAGGTTTCCAGTTTTCTGTTGGAACATAGAAACGGAGTAAGTCACCTTGAAGGACTTTATCTGAGAGTTCGAGCTCACGTTGAACTTGTTTCTGAATTAATTCATACTCCTCAGTTGCTTCAACTTCTTCTTTCGTTTTCTCATCATAAAAGGTACCCCTGACCATACTAACTTCCGGTGTGAAGAAATCACCATTTCTAAAGGCAACAACTTCTTTGTGATCAGGTGAAAATAAGTCATTACCAAATTGAATGTAATCTTTTGTATCAATTCCAAGTAAATGCATAATGGTTGGAACGATATCAATTTGACCAGCGTAATCACTGCGAATGCCTTGACCTTCTACACCTGGAATTTTAATCATAAAAGGTACACGCTGTAACTCAGCGTTTTTATATGGCGTGATTTCTTCACCGATAATTTCTTCCATGGCACGGTTATGGTTATCTGAGATTCCGTAATGGTCACTGTAAATGACAATGAGTGAGTCATCATATAAATCAGCGTCTTTTAGATAGTTAATAAATTCTTCAAGTGACTCATCTAAGTAACGTGCTGTTTGGAAGTAACGGTCTACTGACCCGTCTCCTGTCTCAGCAGGTTCGAGTGTCGCATCTTCTTCATCGATTAAATAAGGATGATGATGTGTTAGGGTAAGTAAATGTGCATAAAAAGGTTCTTCAAGTGATTCGATTAAAGGCATTGACTCTTCAAAGAAAGGCTTATCTTTAAGTCCGTAACCAATTACTTTTTCATCGCTCATATCGTAAAAGGCTTCATCAAAGAAATAGTCAATTCCAAATTGTTTATAGATCTCATCGCGATTCCAAAATGACTTTGCATCTCCGTGTAAGATTGCACTTGTATAGTCCTGCTCTTGATTCATGATTGCAGGAAGTGTTTGATAAGTGTTTTTACCACGTGTCACAAAAGCGGCACCTTGTGGTAAACCATAAAGTGAGTTATTAACAATTAATTCAGCATCTGCTGTTTTTCCTTGTTCTGTTTGATGGAAGAAGTTTTCAAAATAAGTGTAGTTCTCTTCGCTATCGTGAACGAGGCTGTTAATGAAAGGTGTCACTTCTTCACCATGTAATTCGTAATCTATTAAAAATGATTGAAAAGATTCTAAATGAATTTTAATTACGTTTTTCCCTTTTGCAATCCCAAAAAGTTCATCGTCTGGGGCAGCGTATTTTTCATTTAAATAATCTTTGACTTCAGTTACATCATTACTATCTGCTAAAACACGTTCGGATGATGACTTTAGATTTTGAATGACGTCATAAATTGTAAAATTATAAGCACCTAAATATTTAACGATATAGTTTCTGTCAAATGTACGCTTAAGTAGTTGTGGCCTGTCAATTTCAGCTAAGCCCAGGTTAATTGAAAAAACAAGTAAGCCTGAAGCCATGATTAAGACAGGGCGTCTTAACTTCATTCGCTCACTAGACCAAACTTGACGACTTGATCTAAATAAAAGGATCAGTAAAAGAATATCTAAAAAGTAAAAAATGTCAGTAAATTGAACAAGATTTAAAATACTGCTTCCTAAACTACCGAAATTACTTGTCTGCGTTAAAACAGGTAGCGTAATGAAGTCACTATTAAATCTATAAAAAACAACGTTTGAGTAAAGTAAAATAGTCATAAATGTGTAAATCCCAATAATATAGCCTCCAACACGTCTACCACGTGCAAAGAGTGCGATACCTAAAAAGAAAAGGGTTGAGCTAATCGGGTTGATTAAGAGTAAAAAGTGTTGAAATACACTTTGAATGTCTAAATTAAACTCGATAAGATACACAAG
>JASLIE010000055.1 GCA_030152985.1 Bacillaceae bacterium | reverse complement strand
TTTTGTCAGAAAAATGATTTACCAATGGCAGAAAGCATTATCGGCCTTGCAGACCAACCTAAGTTTGCTGATATCCGTGCATTAGCAGCCTATGCTGTCGGACTTTATACTGACGAAGAAATTGATGAGCTTGTTATTTTATATAATAAGTATGAGAGTGCAATTTCGCATATCGTAACTGAAAACACTTTAGTTCCACTTAGCATTGAAGCTGACGGAAGTGCAACAAGTAGTTATGAATATGATCCAGATGAGTCTGCAATTTTAGAAGTATTGTTACCACAGTATGCAGAAAGTTTAATTTACGGAGCAATTTTAGATGCTAAAGCGAGTGAGCACGCAGCACGTATGACTGCGATGAACAGTGCAACGGAAAATGCGAATGAGTTAATAGATGATTTAACACTTTCCTATAACCGTGCACGTCAAGCAGCTATCACTCAAGAAATCACAGAGATTATTGGTGGAGTAGCAGCATTAGAATAATAGATGAGGTAAGAAGTTAGGAGGGAAATCGATTGACTAAAGGTGTAGTTACACAAGTTATGGGGCCCGTTGTAGACGTTAAGTTTGCTGACGGAGAGCTCCCTGAAATTTTCGATGCATTAAATGTCAAGGTACCTGCGACTGATCAATCAGAAGCACGTACATTAGCATTAGAAGTTGCGTTACATTTAGGTGATAACGCAGTTCGTACAATTGGTATGTCATCAACAGATGGGATCCGTCGTGGTATGGAAGTTGAAATGACAGGTAGTCCGATTTCTGTTCCAGTAGGTGACGTCACATTAGGACGTGTATTTAACGTACTTGGAGAACATATTGACCTTGGAGAAGAGATTACTGAAAAGGATGCTCAGCATGATCCGATCCATCGTCAAGCACCTGAGTTCGAAGAGTTATCTACAGAGACAGAAATTCTTGAAACAGGAATTAAAGTAGTAGACTTATTAGCACCTTACATTAAGGGTGGTAAAATCGGTTTATTTGGTGGTGCGGGAGTAGGTAAAACTGTACTTATCCAAGAACTGATTAATAACATCGCACTTGAGCACGGTGGTATTTCGGTATTCGCAGGTGTCGGAGAGCGTACACGTGAAGGTAATGACTTGTACTTCGAGATGAAGGACTCAGGCGTACTTGAAAAAACGGCAATGGTATTCGGTCAAATGAACGAACCACCAGGAGCACGTATGCGTGTAGCACTAACAGGATTAACAATGGCAGAACACTTCCGTGATGAACAAGGACAAGACGTTCTTTTATTCATTGATAACATTTACCGCTTTACACAAGCAGGTTCTGAAGTTTCTGCTTTACTCGGACGTATGCCATCAGCGGTTGGTTACCAGCCAACACTGGCAACAGAGATGGGGCAACTCCAAGAACGTATCACATCAACAAACAAAGGTTCAGTTACATCAATTCAAGCGATTTATGTACCAGCGGATGACTACACAGACCCAGCGCCGGCAACAACATTCGCACACCTTGATGCGACAACTAACCTTGACCGTGGTCTTTCAGAGCAGGGTATTTATCCAGCTGTTGACCCGCTTGCATCAACATCACGTGCACTTGACCCGGAGTTCGTAGGTAAAGAGCACTATGAGGTTGCAACACAAGTACAAAGAACTTTACAGCGTTACCGTGAGTTACAAGATATTATTGCAATTCTAGGTATGGACGAGTTAAGTGATGAAGATAAATTAACGGTAGGACGTGCACGTCGTGTTCAGTTCTTCCTATCACAAAACTTCCACGTTGCTGAACAGTTTACTGGTCAACCAGGATCATACGTACCAGTTAAAGAAACGGTTGAAGGTTTTAAACAAATCTTAGAAGGTAAATATGATGATTTACCAGAAGATGCATTCCGTTTAGTTGGACGTATTGAAGAAGTCGTTGAAAAAGCAAACGCAATGAAACAGTAATGAATTAAGGCAGGGCGCGTCCTTGCCTTTGTTTTTAAAAAAATAAACCAAAGCTTTTTAAAGTTTTAGGAGGTGTTTCGATATGAAAACACTAGCTGTTAGTGTAGTAACACCAGATGGTCCAGTTATTACGGGTGATTACGAAATGGTTAGCTGTAAAGCTGAAAGTGGAGAAATTGGTGTTTTACCAGGACATATTCCACTTGTTGCTCCGCTTGCAATTGATTCAGTTCGTTTGAAACACGGAAATGATGAAGAAGTTGTTGTAGTAAACGGTGGATTTTTAGAAGTTCGTCCGGAAGAAGTAACAATTTTAGCGTCATCTGCGGAAAAAGCTGCCGATATTGATATCGCAAGAGCAGAAGAGGCAAGACTGCGTGCAGAGAAATATCTTGAAGAAAAAGAAGGTATCGACAAAAAGAGGGCTGAACTTGCACTTAGTCGTGCAATGAACCGTATTCGTGTTGGTAATCTTGCCAAAGATAAATAAATGATTTAAAAAAATTCGTAAAGGGTTACTTTGCGAATTTTTTTATGCATTTATTTATGCTAAAATGACTGAAGAGGTGTTTATTATGAATACAATTGGCGTTATGGGATTGATTAGTCTGATTTCACATACATTTTTTATTGGCATGACTTGGTATGTGATGCAAGGTATTAATTTTGAAGTCATTGTGAGAAAACACCGTGTTTTAGAAGCACAAATCTTCCTCGTTTTTATAGCGATTGTAATTGGATCGACTGTCAGTAATTTTATACTAGATATGATTAGATGGTCACAAGATCTTATTTTTCTTTTTTAAAGTAATAAAAAAAGATTTGTCAATTAAAAGTCTTATCTTGTGCTTGTTTTATCCTAGTAATAAATGATATAATTAACGTCGGTGTAATTAATTTAGACTTAAAATTTAAAATGAACTATTTCGAGAAAGCTTATAAATAAAATGTTGATTTATGTGTAAATCTAAAGGGAGATTAAACGATGGATAAAATCATTGTAAATGGTGGAAAAAAGCTTGCAGGTACCGTGCGTGTAGAAGGAGCTAAAAATTCTGTTCTACCAATCATTACTGCAAGTTTAATCGCAAGTGAAGGTGTTAGTGAACTCCATGAAGTTCCGACACTTGATGATGTTTATACAATTAATGAAGTGTTAAGAAACTTAAATGCAGATGTTAAATTTGATGAAAATGTTGTCACAGTTGATGCGACACAGCAACTTGAGACAATCGCTCCATTTGAATATGTAAGCAAGATGCGAGCCTCTGTCTTAGTTCTAGGGCCATTATTAGCACGTTACGGCCATGCAAGAGTAGCTATGCCAGGAGGCTGTGCGATTGGTTCAAGACCAATTGATCTCCATTTAAAGGGTTTTGAAGCTATGGGAGCAAAGGTAAACATTGGTAACGGCTTTGTTGAAGTTGAAACAGATGGACGTTTAAAAGGTGCAAAAGTTTACTTAGATGTTGCCAGTGTCGGGGCGACAGAAAACTTAATGATGGCTGCAACACTAGCTGAAGGAAAGACAATTTTAGAAAACTGTGCTAAAGAACCTGAGATTGTTGATTTAGCAAATTATTTAAATAAAATGGGTGCAAAAGTTGTTGGTGCAGGAACTGAAACCATTCGTATTACAGGTGTCGACAAATTGGTCGGTGCTAAACATACGATTATTCCTGATCGTGTTGAAGCAGGTACCTTCATGGTTGCTGCAGCAGTTACAGAGGGAAATATTTTTATAGAAAATGCATTAAGTGAACATTTACGTCCAATCACAGCTAAATTAAATGAAATGGGTGCAACAGTTACAGAAGAAAATGATGGAATTCGTGTTATTGGACCCAAAGTCTTAAAACCTACAGATATAAAAACACTTCCACATCCTGGATTTCCAACAGATATGCAATCGCAGTTTATGGTTGCTATGTTGATGGCTGAGGGGACAAGTGTCCTTACTGAAACCGTCTTTGAAAATCGCTTTATGCATGTCGAAGAATTTAGGCGGATGAATGCTGAAATGAAAATCGAGGGACGAAGTGTCATTATTGACGGTGTAAGTGACTTGCAGGGAGCTGAGGTAGCTGCTACTGATTTAAGAGCAGCAGCAGCACTAATTTTAGCAGGCCTTTGCGCTGATGGGCAGACCATCGTAACAGAATTGAGCCACTTAGATCGTGGTTATGTTGATTTTACAGGGAAATTAAGGGCACTAGGTGCAGATATAGACCGTGTAAGTGTTGAAAAGGAAGTTGAGCGTGTAACTGAGTATTGATTTAAGACATTAAGCAGATAGAAGGAATCTCTATCTGCTTTTCTACATTGATATAAATAGGGGGAAATCGAGAATGTTTTCAAAAGATATTGGAATTGACTTAGGAACAGCGAATGTTTTAATTCACGTTAAGGGAAAAGGAATTGTATTAAATGAACCAGCTGTTGTCGCAATGGATCGTGTAAGCGGTAAAGTACTGGCTGTTGGTGAAGAAGCATATATGATGGTTGGGCGTACACCAGGAAATATTGAGGCGATACGTCCATTAAAAGACGGGGTTATAGCTGACTTTGATGTGACAGAAGCAATGCTTAAGCATTTTATTGAAAAAATAAATGTGAAAGGTTTTCTGTCGAAGCCACGCATGCTCATTTGTTGTCCAACAAATATCACAAAAGTTGAACAAAAAGCAATTAAACAAGCAGCTGAAAAGTCAGGTGCTAAACGTGTTTACTTAGAAGAAGAACCTAAAGTTGCTGCGATTGGGGCGGGTATGGAAATATTCCAGCCTAGTGGTAATATGGTTATTGATATAGGAGGCGGAACAACAGATGTTGCGGTTCTGTCTATGGGAGATATCGTTACAGCTGAATCAATAAAAATGGCTGGAGATACTTTTGATCAAGATATCTTACAACACATTAAAAAAGAATACAAATTACTCATTGGAATTCGTACAGCAGAAGAGATTAAAAAAGAAGTAGCGACTGTCTATAAAGGAAGTAGAAATGAAGAGTTAAGTATTAGAGGTCGTGATATGGTGACAGGACTTCCGCGTACAATTACAATTGGATCTGAAGAAGTCGAATATGCCTTAAGAGAATCAGTTTCTCTGATCACTCAGGCTGCAAAAGCAGTACTTGAAAGAACACCACCAGAACTTTCAGCTGATATAATTGACCGTGGAATTATCTTAACAGGTGGAGGTGCGCTCATTCACGGCCTAGATCAGTTGTTAGCTGATGAGCTGAAGGTACCTGTTTTTGTAGCAGAAGAGCCAATGAATTGTGTTGCTAAAGGAACAGGCGTTATGCTTCAAAATATTGATAAAATTGAAAAGTAAAAGATAAAGGTGACTTAGAATGAACCCGAATCTGCTTGAAAAGCTTAAAAAAAGATTTACAGCTAATAAATTAAAAGAAGAAGAAAAAGCGATTGCTGAAAAGGAAGCGCGTTTTAAACGTGCTGAAAAAGCAGCAAAAGAATACTCAATTAGACAAGCTAAGCGACTTCGTGGTGAAAGGGTAGCAGAACCAGAAGAAGTAGAAACGCCTAAAAAAACAAAGGCTGAACAGAATAAAGAAAGCCTTAAGAAAGTGAAACGCTTAGAAGAAAAAAGTTCAGAGAAAGAATCAACTACTGAAGAATTTGTCAATGATAACTACCAAGCACCTAAAAAATTTCCAGTTCAACAAAGACTGCTTGTCATTTTTATAGCTTCAGTTCTAGCTGTTTTTTTAGGCTTAGGGGTTGGTTATAGTGTTTTAGGTGAAGGAAACTTTATTGATGTTTTCAAGCCGTCTACTTGGACGCATCTTTATAAAATAATTAACGGATAAGGAGCTATTTATATGTTAGATTCAGAAGGCATAAAAGAAATTATTCCACATCGTTACCCCTTCTTGTTAGTTGATCGCGTATTAGAAATTGAAGAAGGTAAAAAAGTGACAGGTTTGAAAAATGTATCAGTAAATGAACCTTTTTTTGCAGGACATTTCCCGGATTATCCGGTCATGCCAGGTGTTTTAATTCTTGAAGCACTTGCTCAAGTGGGGGCCATTGCAGTTTTAGGTATTGAAGAAAACAAAGGGAAGATTGGCTTTTTAGCAGGCGTAGATAAATGTCGCTTTAAACGTCAAGTTAAGCCAGGTGATCAGTTAAAACTTGAGGTAGAAATTATGCGAATGAAAGGTCCAATCGGAAAAGGTAAAGGAATCGCTACTGTAGACGGTGAATTAGCTTGTGAAGCAGAAATAATGTTTGCGATAAAATAGTACAGATAATTGTACTATTTTTCTTTTCTTTAAAATAAATAAGTGAATATTGAATAAATACATATTCAGTTAATATAGGTCTTTTATACTGTATTATAGGAAAAAGATATAATCAATTACAAAGCTTGTAAACTAGAGTTTTGAGTGTAAAATAGGATTAAGATAGAAGTTATGAGGAGGAAGTTTAGCATGAAAAAAAGGTTAGGTTTAATTATATTAAGTTCTGTTATCACATTAGGTGCTTGTAGTTCATCAGATGAATCAACTGATAATCAAGTTGAAAAGAAGGAAGTTCATGTTGAAACAAGCGAAGTGACCAAGGGGAATTTAGAAGCTGACAAAACAATTTATGGTCAAGCAACACCAACCAAGCAAGTTCCGATCATGTTACAAGCTCCGGGAACAGTAGATGAATTAAAGGTGAAAAACGGTGCCAAGGTAAATAAGGATAATTCATTAGCTGTGATTAAAACAGAAATGGGAAACCAAACAATAAAAGCTCCTACACAAGGAGAAGTTGCTAAACTTCCAGCTTCTTCAGGTTCCTTTGTTTCGAATGAAGAGCCCTTTGCTTATATTGTTGATTCTGATAAATTAAATATTGAGTTAGGTGTAACAGCTAAGTTTAGAAAACTATTTAAGGAAGATCAAAAGGTAACCGTTGTAGTAGATGAGGATAAGTATGAAGGAACTGTTTTATCTTTAGATTCGATGCCAAATGACAATGGTCAGTATGCGGTCTATGTTCAGTTTGAAAACAAAGATAATAAAGTCATTCCTTATGAGATGGCTCAAGTAACAGTTAAGGAAAGGTTGTTAAAAGATGTTTTAATTGTTCCGACTGAGGCTGTTATCACATCAGAAGAGGAAGACTACGTTTATGTAATTGAAGATAATAAAGCAAAAAAAATTAATGTAGAAATACAGGAAACATTAACAGATAAAACGGCGATAAAAGGTAAGCTTAAAGAGAAGTCTGAAGTTGTAACAAACGGACATTTAACCCTATCTGACGAAGCACCTGTCATCGTTAAAAAGGATGGTAATTAATCGTGAAACTTGTAAAATTATCTGTTAAGCGTCCAGTTGGAGTTATAATGATTGTGCTTGCAATTATTGCACTTGGCTTTGTTTCAGTGCGAAACCTTGCAGTTGATTTGCTACCAGAAATTGATTTACCAATTGCAGTTGTAGCAACAACCTATACAGACGCAGCACCGGAAGAAATTGAAAGCACAATTTCTAAGCCACTTGAGTCAGCAATTAGTTCGATTGAAGGAATTGAGGGAATTCAATCCCAGTCACAAGCCGACTCATCTCTTGTCATTATGATGTTTAAAAATGGAACGGATTTAGATCAAGCCTTACTTGATGTCAGAGAACGTGTTGATCAAGTTAAAGCAGCCTTACCAGAGCGGGCGGGAGATCCTAATATTATGCGTTTTAGTCCCGATCAATTACCTGTCATGTGGGTTGGATTGACCGGAAAAGATGCGGGTGTCTTAACAGAGCTTGCTGAGGAAGAGGTTGTACCCTACTTCGAAAGACAGTCAGGTGTAGCATCTGTTTCTGTTGAAGGTGGCAAAACAAGAGAAATACAACTTATTTTAAATGAAGCTGCTATGTTAAGTCATCAAATTGACACAGAAGATGTTAAACAGGCATTACAAGGAACAAATCGTTCGGCATCTGTTGGCCGGATTGATAAGGGAAGTCAAGACTTACAGGTACGTGTACAAGGTGAGTTTGAATCACTTGAAGATATTAGACGAACACTTATCTTAACGGAAAATGGAAATAAAGTTCACATTGAAGACATAGCAACAGTCAAAGATAGCTATAAAAAAGAGTCAAGTTTAACTTTGGTTAATGGCGAACCATCTGTTGTTTTATCAGCACTTAAAAACTCAGATGCTAATACAGTTGATGTTGCTAAAAATTTAGATAAGAGTATTAAGCACTTAAATAAAGAATTACCTGAAGGTGCTGAGTTAAAAGTTGTTATTGATACCTCAGATTTTATTGAGGAATCTGTCGACTCAGTTATTTCGAATATTTTAATCGGGGGAGCTATCTCGGTCTTTATTTTACTCCTCTTCTTAAAGAGTGTACGTGCTACAATCGTTATTGCAGTATCAATTCCGATTGCAGTAATATCTACATTTGCCTTAATGTACTTTACAGGTGAAACCTTGAACGTATTAACACTCGGAGGACTTGCCTTAGGACTCGGAATGATGGTTGATAGTTCGATTGTTATATTAGAGAATATCTTCTCCTATCGACAAAAGGGGTATAATCTCGTTGATTCAGCAATTAAAGGTGCTTCTGAATTAGCACCTGCAGTTATTGCCTCGACTACAACAACATTGGTTGTATTTTTACCGATTGTTTATGTTGAGGGAATTGCATCAGATATGTTCACACCGCTTGCTTTGACAGTGTCTTTTTCACTCTTAGCATCGCTTGTCGTTGCGGTAACGCTTGTTCCGATGTTGTCTTCTAAATTATTAACAGAGGCGATTGAGGATGGACGAAGATACTGGTTTGATCGTTTTTTAGCAAAAGTTAATAATTTATATCAAAGCATGTTAGAAGGTGTCTTGAAGTTCAGAAAGACATCGGTAATTGTAACCTTGCTCTTGATTGTTCTAAGTGTCGCCGCAACACCACTGATAGGTGCGGAATTTATTCCAGCAGGTGACCAAGGACAAATGGAAATTAAAGTAGAAACAGGTCCAAGTAGTTCGCTTGAACATACTGAATTAGTTGCAGATCAGATAAATGAGAAGTTAAATGAATATACAGAACTCATTGATGTCAGTTTTATTAGTATTGGTGGAAGTGGATTTGACGGAATGGGCTCAGGTACCAATCAAGCATCATATACGATTGAGCTTGTCCCAGCCAAAGAGAGAAATATGACGACAGCTGAGTTTGTTCTTGAATTAGATAAAGAATTATCAGATATAGTTGGTGCTGAAATCACAGTAAGTGAGATGGAAGCTGGTATGGGAATGGGAGACCCTATCCAAATTGAATTAACAGGAGCAGAGCATGAGGTCTTGCGTGAAATATCTGAACAAGTTGAACGAGATATTAAAGAAATTGATGGAGTCTTTAATCCAAAATCAGGTGCAGAAGATGCAATTCCTCAAATGAAGTTAAGTATTGATGAGGAAAAAGCAGCAACGCTAGGTCTTGTACCAAGTCAGATTACCTCACAAATTGAAATGCAATTTATTGGCCAAACAGCAACAGTCTTTAGAGATGAAGGACAAGAGGTCGATGTCAGTCTAATGTATCCAGAGGATGAAAAAGCGTCAATTTCAGATTTAAAGGATATGAAATTAAGGACGGTTTCAGGTGCGATTGTTCCTTTAAATGAAGTTGTTGAATTTAAAGAAGTGCTTGGACCAGTCAAACTCATAAGACAAAACCAAGAAGCACAAATGACTGTGACAAGTGAGATTGCAGAACGTGATTTAGGTGGAGTCGTAACTGATATTGAAGCTTATCTTGATGATTTTGATTTTCCTGATGGCTATACTTATAATATCGGAGGTCAGGCTGAAGATATGGCTGAGTCTTTTGCGGATTTAACACTTGCCTTAATCTTTTCAATCTTTTTAGTTTATGCCGTGATGGCGATCCAGTTTGAGAACTTCCTGTTTCCTTTTATTATTATGTTCTCAATGCCGGCAACAGTTATTGGAGTTGTTGGAGGCTTACTTATCTCCGGTTTAGCCTTTAGTATTCCTGCTTTTATCGGAATCATTATGCTAGCAGGGATTGTTGTTAATAACTCCATTGTCTTGGTTGATTATATTAATATTCTACGCGACCGTGGAATGGAGCGATATGAAGCGATTATTGAAGCTGGAAGGAGTCGTTTGCGTCCGATCTTAATGACAACACTCACAACAGTTTTAGCCATGGTTCCATTAGG